>JALVBM010000039.1 GCA_027010665.1 Chromatiales bacterium | reverse complement strand
GCCACGGCGCGCAGTACCGCGTCACCATCGGCCAGGCCGGCCTGATGGCCCGGCCGGTGAACGACCATGCCCGGGAAGCGGTCGAAAACTGGTAATCTGGCCGCATCGAGCCACCATCGTCCGCCATGCGCATCCGCACCCAAATCTTCATCTGGGTCTTTCTCGCCACCGTGCTGCCGCTGACCGCGCTGACGCTGGGGATGACCTACACCAGCCAGGCCGCCTACCAGCGCGACGTGGATCGGGAGATCCTGACCCACTTGGAACACCTGGCCGGGGCCCTCAGCCGGCAACTGGCCGCCGATCAGGCCACTGCCCTGGGCATCGCCCGCGCGCCGGCGGTGCAGGCCGCGCTGCCGGCGCTGGCGGCCATCGCCGACGGCCAGGCGCCGGCCGATTTCGCCCGCCAGCGCAATGCCCTGAACCGCTACTTCAGCGGCTTTCGCACCCTGCTGCCCGGCGTGTTCGTGCTGCGCCTGCTCGACGCCCAGGGCAACAGCCTGGTGAAGGTGACTCACTCGCACGTGGGCAAGCCGCTGTACGAAAGCCTGGGCGGCCTGCGCTACGTGGAGCAGGAGATCACCGATCCCGCCTTCGTGCAGGCCCTGCGCGAACTGCCGCCGGACGAGGCCGGCGCCCTGCACCTGCCCCACAACCGCAATGAACTCAATCACGCCTTCCTGCTGCGCGACGCCGTGGTGCCGCTGCATCAGGACGGCCGTTTCGTCGGCGCCCTGGCCCTGACCCGGCTCGGCGATCAGCTCGACCGGCTGCTCGATCACACGCCGCGCCTGTACGACGGCCGGCTGTGGCTGCTCGAATCGGATCCGGATCAGCATCCGCAGGGCCCCACGGTGCTCTATGCCGACAGCGGCGAGCGCCGCTTCGCCCAGTTGCGCGCCGGCACCGACTATTTCCGCGCGCCCTGGGCCGCGCGCTGGCTCGATCGGCTGGCGGCCGCGCCCGAAGGCGTGTGGCGCGACGGCGAACGGCTGGTGCACTACACCACCTGGCTGCCCTGGCCCAGCCAGCTCACCGAATGGCACCTGCTGCTGCGCACCGACGCGGCCGTGATTGCGGCGCCCTTCGAGCGCATCCGCTGGGGCATCATCGTCTTCGCCGCCACCGCCCTGCTGTTGACCCTGCTGCTCAGCGCACTGGGCGCCCGCCGCATCGCCCGGCCGCTGAACAGCCTCACCGCCCGCATCAAGCGTTTCGCCGACGGCGAACACCGCCAGCACGTTGACGCGGGCCAGCCCATCGACGAGGTGCGCGCCCTGGCCGACGCCTTCAACTACCTGAGCGACACCCTGCAGGCCGCCGAGGCCGAACGGGACCGGGCCCAGCACATGGCCCTGCAGAGCAACAAGCTGGCCAGCATCGGCCAGATGGCCGCCGGCATCGGCCACGAGCTGAACAACCCGCTCAACAACATCCTCAGCTATGCGCGCCTCATCGAACGCAGCCTGCGCGAGGCGGGCAACGGCCTGGACGCCGAACGCCTCGGTCAGTTGCGCGAGGACCTGGCCGCCCTGCGCGAGGAAACCCTGCGCGCCTCGCAGATCGTGCAGGGGATCCTCAACTTCGCCCGCCAGGTGCCGCCCGCCTACGCCACCATCGCTGTCTGCCCCTGGCTGGAGAAGACCCTGGCCCTGGTGCGCCAGGCGGCCCGGGATCGCCACGTGGCCCTGGAGCTGGACTGCCAGGCCGGCGAACTGGAGGGCGATCCCCACCAGCTCCAGCAGGCGCTGGTGAACCTGCTGCTCAACGCCATCCAGGCCAGCGCCGACGGCGGCAGCGTGCGCCTGTCCGCCCGCACGGCGGGCCCGCGGCTTATAATCGAGGTGCGCGACACGGGATCCGGCATCGCCGCGGACGATCTGGATCGCGTGTTCGATCCCTTCTTCACCACCAAGGCGGAGGGCGAAGGCAGCGGCCTGGGCCTGTCCATCAGCCTCGGCATCGTCGAGCGCCACGGCGGCAGCCTGCGCCTGGGCAACCATCCCGAGGGCGGCGCCGTGGCCCGCCTGGAACTGCCCCTGAAGGCCGGCAGCGAATCATGAGCGAACAGCCCCGCATCTTCTTCGTGGACGACGATCCCAAGGCCGGCGAGCTGCTGCTGCGCTTCGCCCGCGACGCGGCCTTCAGCGCCGAGGTGTTCCGCGATCCGCAGGCGGCGCTGGACGCCTTCCGCACGCGCGGCGCGGATCTCGTGGTCTCGGATCTGCGCATGCCGGGCCTGACCGGCATCGAACTGCTGCAGGCGGTGCGCGAAATCGATCCGGAGGTGCCCTTCGTCATCATCACCGGCTACGCCAACGTGGACGACGCCATCGAGGCCCTGCGCCTGGGCGCCACCGATTTCATCAAGAAGCCCTTCGACATGGAGGAGCTGCAGCGGCGCATCGAACACACCCTGGAACACCGCGCGCTGCAGGCCGAGAACCGCCGGCTGCGCGCCGCCCTGGCCGAGGTCCGGGGCGAGCTGCCCGAGGGCATGATCGGCAGCGCCCCGGCCATGCAGGCCATCGCCCGGCGCATCGACAAGATCGCCGACATCCGCTGCAACGTGATCATCGAGGGCGAATCGGGCACCGGCAAGGAGCTGGTGGCGCGCGCCATCCACGCCCGCAGCCACTTCGCCGACACGCCCTTCGTGGTCATCGACTGCGGCGCCCTCACCGAGACCCTGCTCGAGTCGGAGCTGTTCGGCCACGAGAAGGGCGCCTTCACCGGCGCCACCGCCGCCCGCACCGGCCTGCTCGAATCGGCCCGCGGCGGCACCGTGTTCCTGGACGAGATCGGCAACATCTCCGCGGCCATGCAGATCAAGCTGCTGCGCGTGATCCAGGAACAGCAGATCACCCGCGTGGGCGGCAACACACCCATCGACATCGACGCCCGCTTCATCGTCGCCACCAACCGGCCGCTGGAGACGCTGGTGCGCGAGGGCCGCTTCCGCGAGGATCTGTTCCACCGCCTGAACGTGATCCGCCTGCAACTGCCGCCCCTGCGCGAACGGCGCGAGGACATCCCCGCCCTGATCCGGCACTTCGTCACCCACTACGCCCGCCACTACGGGCGCGACGTGCAGGGCTTCGACGCCGCCTCCATGCGCCGCCTGCTGCAGCACGACTGGCCCGGCAACGTGCGCGAACTGCAGAACCTGGTGGAGCGCCACGTGGCCCTGGCCGACGGGCCGGTGATGCAGCTTGAGGAACTTGGCGATCTGCGCCGCCCCGAGAGCGAGGCCATCGACGCCGATCTGCCCACCCTGGCCGAACTGGAGCGCCGCTACATCGAAAAGGTCCTCGACCGTTTCGGCCACAGCCGCGAGAAGACCGCCGCCACCCTCGGCATCAACAAGTCCACCCTCTACCGCAAGCTGCAGAGCTGGCGCCGCACCGGCGACTGACGTTTCGCCGCCGTGCGCCGGCTTGCTATGCTGGCGGCACACACCGACGCGGCCCAATGCCCGGGGCATTTCATGATTCGCCTGTTCACCCGTCTTCGCGATCGGATCCGTCGCCGCCTGCACGACTTCCGCCTCGAGCTGGCCCGACCCGACGCCATTCTGGCCCTGTCCATCCTCGGGGCCATCGCCGGCGTGCTCGCTGCCGTCACCATCATCGCCCTGCGCCTGCTGGTGGAATGGGGCCAGCGCACGCTGTTTCCGGGCGTGCCGCCGGAGCAGTACGAAGGGCTGGCACCGGAGCTGCGCCTGCTGGCGCCCCTCGGTGGCGGGTTGCTGATCGCGCTGCTGTTCCGGCTCACGCCGCCCGACAGCCACCGGGTGGGCGTGACCCACATCCTCGAACGGCTGGCCTATCACCAGGGTCGGCTGCCCTGGCGCAATGCCCTGGTGCAGTTCGTCGGCGGCGCCATCAGCATGATCAGCGGCCATTCGGTGGGCCGCGAGGGCCCGAGCGCCCATCTCGGCACCGCCAGCTCCAACCTGCCGGCGCAGATGCTGGATCTGCCCAACAACAGCCTGCGGGTGCTGGCCGCCTGCGGCGCGGCGGCGGGCATCGCCGCCTCCTTCAACACCCCGCTGGCCGGCGCCGCCTTCGCCATGGAGGTGCTGTTGCTCGAATACACGGTGGCCGGCTTCGCGCCGGTGATCCTGGCCACCGTGAGCGCCACCACCCTGACCCGGGCGGTGTTCGGCGACGATCTCGCCTATGCCGTGCCGGCCCTGACCCTCGGCCATCTCACCGAGCTGCCCTGGATCCTGTTCGGCGGCGTGCTCTTCGGTCTGGTGGGCGCCGGCTTCAATGCGCTGTTCAGGACCGTGGCCCGGCAGGGGGCCCACTTGCCGGAATGGCTGCGGCCCCTGCTCGGCGGCCTGCTGGTGGGGCTGTGCGGCCTGGCCGTGCCGGCAGTGCTGGGGATCGGCGACGACACGGTGGATCACCTGCTGCGGGGCGAGGATCTCGTTCTGCTCTCGCTGCTGCTGATCCTGGTGTTCAAGATCATCGCCACCGCCGGCGGCATCGGCCTTGGGCTGCCCGGCGGGGCCATCGGGCCCATCCTGTTCATCGGCGCGGTGGGCGGGGCCCTGTTCGGCCTGATCGGCGCCCGGTTGGGCTTCAATGCCGTCGAGTCCATCGGCCTGTACGCCATGCTCGGCATGGGTGCGATGATGGCCTGCACCCTGCAGGCGCCCATGGCGGGACTCATCGCCATTCTGGAGCTGACCGGCAATCCCAACTTCATCATGCCGGGCATGCTGGCGGTGGTGGCCGCCACCATCACCGCCGGCCGCGTGGGACGCCGGGAATCGCTGTTCATGGGCCTGCTGCGCAGCTGGGGCATGGACTACCGCGACGATCCCATCAGCCAGTCCCTGCGCCGGGTGGGCGTGGCCGGAATCATGAACCGCAAGGTGACCAGCCTGCCGCGCATCGCCACGGCCGAGGCGGTGGACACGGCCCTGGCCGACAACCCCACCTGGATCGTGGTGCGCGATACGGAAGGGCCCGACATCCTGCTGCCGGCCGTGGATCTGGCCCGGGCGCGCAAGGAACAGCCGGACGCCGAGTCCTTCGATCTGCTGGACATCCCCGCCGATCGGCGCCAGGGCGCGCCCATCGATCTCGGCGCCACGCTGCTCGAGGCGCAGCAGAAGATGGCCGAGACCGGTGCCGACCTGCTCTACGTGATCAGCCAGACGGTGCCCGGCGTCCCGCGCATCTACGGCGTCATCGGCCGCGAGGACGTGGAGAGCGCCTACCGCCTGTGAACGCTTGCAATCGGTGCCGTCGCCCCCAACTCGGTATCGAGCAAACGCAAGGAGGACACCATGGCACTCGACGACAAGCTGGAATCCCTGCTTTCGGATCTGAAGCAGTACCGCGACGAGCTGCGCGTGCAGATGCACCTGGCCAAAGCCGAGCTGCGCGACGAGTTCGAGGACCTGGAGCGCCAGTGGGAAAAACTGCAGCCCCGGCTGGAGAAGGCCGCCGAGGACGCCGCCGAAACCGGCAAGGAGGCGCTGGACGCGCTCGAGAAGGCCGGCAAGGCCATCCTCGACGGCTTCAGGCGAATCCGCGACGATCTGAAGTGATCACTCCCGTTTTGCACGACCGACCGTGCAAAATGCACGATACCTTTGCGCCCCACAACCTCATAACCTGTTGATTTTTCGATTCCTCCCGGCTGGCCCGATCCTTGCCAATCCTTCGGGCACAACCGCAAAGGAGGAACACCATGCAACGCAGAACTTTCCTGAAAGGCAGCCTGGCGGGCACCGCCGTGGCCGTCGCCGTGGGTGCCGGCCTGCTGACCCCGCGCGCCGTGCTGGCCGCCTGGCCCAAGGCCGCCTTCGAGGCCAAG
>JALVBM010000038.1 GCA_027010665.1 Chromatiales bacterium | reverse complement strand
AAGTGCTTGAATAAATTGGGGTCAAACAGCCATTGACACACCGGGAAGCGAAGCCTATAAAGCAAACTGTGAACTGGTTCACAGTTTCATCGAACCGGACACCAGGCGCAGTCTCCATCCGGCCGGCAATTGCCGGCACCGACAAGAGGAATACGCCATGTTCGACCACCCGATCTTCGAGTATCTGGCCATCATCCTGATGACCGTGGGCATTCTGGTCACCACCCTGATTCACACCCTCGTCGGGTTGGCCGCCGGTCTGGTTCTGGTCACCGCCGGCGTGGGTATCCTGCTGATTCATTACCGGGAAACGGGTACCGATCCGGATCTGTTCAGCTGACGCATCCACGCTGAATCCGGCGGGATGTCACCGTCCCGTCCCTGCTTCCTGCCCTTTGCCAGGGGCAGCGATGTTCTGCCCCCTTCCGCCACGTATAATCCCGGCATGACCTTCGTTTCCAGCTCTCGCCAGTGAGTTCGCCTGCTGGCATGGTCGCTGCGGGCCACCCGGCCACGGCCGCGGCGGCCGCCGATATCCTTGAGGCCGGCGGCAATGCCTTCGATGCCGCCATTGCCGCTCATTTCGCGGCCTGCGTGGCCGAGCCGGTCCTCTGCTCCCTGGGCGGTGGCGGTTTCCTGATGGCCGCGCCGGCCGTCGGTGCACCCCGGGTCTACGATTTCTTCGCCCACACGCCCCGCCATCGGCGCCCCGTCGACGAGCTGGACTTTCACTCCATCCATGCCGATTTCGGGACCGCCCGCCAGGAATTCCACATCGGTCTGGGTGCGGCGGCCACCCCGGGCAGCGTGGCCGGATTGTTTGCCATCCACCGCGATCTCGGCCGCCTGCCGATGCGCGAGCTGGTGGCACCGGCCGTCCGTCTGGCCCGCGAGGGTATCGTGCTGGATGATTTTCAGGCCTTCATCTTCCGGATCGTGGCGCCCATCTATCTGGCCACACCGGAGGCCCGGGCCATCTTTGCCGATCCCGAACACCCGGATCGGGTACGCCGCGCCGGCCAGCGGCTGCGTCAGGCCGAACAGGCCGATTTCCTGGAGGTGCTGGCCATCGAGGGCGAGGATCTGTTCCGCCGTGGCGAGGTGGCAGCGGAAATCGACCGCCTGTGCCGCGAGGGTGGCGGCCATCTGCGGCGCGAGGATCCGGAACATTACGCGGTCGCCCGCCGTGAACCGCTGGCAGTCGACTACCGTGATGCCCGGATCCTGCTCACACCCCCGCCCTCCACCGGCGGCCTGCTGGTGGCCTTTGGCCTGTCGCTTCTGGAAGCCGTCGAACGGGACGAACTGGCCACGGACGAGGGCTGGCTGCCTC
>JALVBM010000037.1 GCA_027010665.1 Chromatiales bacterium | reverse complement strand
CCGGACAGATCCGCATCCAGCAGGTTGGCATTGCGCAGATCGGCCAGGCGCAGATCGGCATGGCGGAAATTGACGCCATGCAGGTGGGCACCACGCAGATTGGCCGCCATCAGGTTGGCCTTCTCGAGACTGGCCAGTTGCAGGATGGCCCGTTCCAGGTTGGCGCGCTGCAGGTTGGCCTTGTCGAGGCGCATGGAAGCCATGGAGGCTCCGTGCATGTCCACACCGGGCTTGTTGGCGCCGATGCGCACGGCCCAGGAGCACTGGGACTCGGGCTCCCATTCACAGATCATGTTCACGTCCTTGAGCTTGTCGATTTCCTTGGTCCAGGCATGGGCCTGGCCGGCGTGAAACAGCACGGCTGCCGTGAACAGCAGCAGGGCGGGAACGAGCCAGTCACGGGTTTTTTCTTTCATGTGAGCCTCCCGGGTGATGCGGAAACCGGAGCCCCCCTCCGGTCGGGTGACAGAAGTGTCAGGCAAAATGACGCCGTTGAACTTGATCCGGCTCAAGTCATCGGCATTCGATCGGCCCGACTGTGTTCCGGAACAGGAAGTGGTAGAATCGGAGTCCTTGGGTGACGCATTCTCGAACGGGGATGAGGAATGTTCGCCAAGCCATTGAAACCAAACCCGGAAATTCGATCATGAATCTCAACTTCCTGGATTTCGAACAGCCCATCGCCGAGCTGGAGGCGAAGATCGAGGAGCTGCGCTATGTGGGCTCCGACAACGAGATCAACATCAGCGAGGAGATCCAGCGCCTGCAGACCAAGAGCCGGGAGCTGACCGAGTCCATCTTCTCCAACCTCAAGTCGGCCCAGATCGCCCAGCTCGCCCGTCATCCCCAGCGTCCCTATTTTCTCGATTACGTGGAGCGGATCTTCACCGACTTCGAGGAGCTGCACGGCGATCGCGCCTTCGCCGACGACGCGGCCATCGTCGGTGGCATGGCCCGGCTGGAGGGCAAGCCGGTGATGCTCATCGGCCAGCAGAAGGGCCGCGACACCAAGGAGAAGGTGCGCCGCAACTTCGGCATGCCCCGGCCCGAGGGCTATCGCAAGGCCAAGCGCCTGATGGAGATGGCCGAGAAGTTCAAGCTGCCGGTGCTCACCTTCATCGACACGCCGGGCGCCTATCCGGGCGTGGACGCCGAGGAGCGCGGCCAGAGCGAGGCCATCGCCCGCAACCTGTACGTGATGGCGGCCCTCAAGACCCCCGTGATCAGCACCGTGATCGGCGAGGGCGGCTCCGGCGGCGCCCTGGCCATCGGCGTCTGCGATCGGCTGATGATGCTGGAGTATTCCACCTATTCGGTGATTTCCCCCGAAGGCTGCGC
>JALVBM010000036.1 GCA_027010665.1 Chromatiales bacterium | reverse complement strand
TGACGGGGTATTGGATTTGGTCCGGATCATGGGGTTTTGATGTTCCTTGGCTTCGTCGGGTCTATGGCAGTTGTGCGCCGCGAGACAACCAGTGGCGAGGGACGAGGGACGAGGGGCGAGGAAAGGCGTTTGGGTGTTGGCTTCGATGTTGATCATGGGTTTTGGATGTTCCTCGGCTTCGTCCGGGTTTATCGCGGCGAGGGCGCCGCTCCTACACAAATCAGTGGCGAGGGATGAGGGACGAGTGGCGAGGAAAGGCTTTCGGGTTGTGGCTTTGGATTGGGTCATGGGCTTTTGGTGTTCCTCGGCTTCGTCCAGGATTATCGCGGCTGTGCGCCGCTCCTACACAAATCAGTAGCGAGGGACGAGGGACGAGTGGCGAGGAAAAGCGTTTGGGTAGTGGCTTTGGTGTGGTTCATGGGCTTTTGGTGTTCCTCGGCTTCGTCAGATCTATCGCGGCGAGGGCGCCGCTCCTGCGATCATAATAACTTTTGTGGTCTTTGTGTTCTTTGCGCTTTGGCGTTGAAAATCTTTTTTACATCCGGTTCAGGGGTGTGAAGGCGAAGATGACTTCGCGGAATTCCTCGAACAGCCCCGATTCGGGTGGTGGCACCGGCAGGGGCGAGGCGCGGTAGACGGCGGCTTCCACGGAGCGGTCGAAGGCGACGTCGCCGCTGGACTTGAGGATCTGCACGTCGATCACCTCGCCGCTGGGGATCAGGCGGACCTTGACCTCGGTGGTCAGGTCCGACGTGGCGCCGGCCGGGATGTTCCAGCGGTTGGTGACCGCCTGGCGGATGGCCGCCCGGTAGCGGTCGATTTCCTTCTGTTGCGCGGCGCGGCGGGCGGCGGCCTGGCGGGCGGCTTCCATCTGGCGCTGCAGTTCCGCTTCCTGGCGGGCGATCTCGGCCTGGCGGGCCTTTTCCTCTTCCCGGCGCTTCTGTTCGGCGAGGCGCTTTTCTTCCTCGCGGCGCTTGCGCTCGGCTTCCTGGCGTTTTTGTTCCTCGAGCTTGCGCTGGCGTTCGCGCTCGGCCCGGCGTTTGCGTTCGGCGGCTTCCTTCGCCTTGCGCTTGCGTTCGGCTTCCTGGCGCTTCTTCTCCTCGAGTTTGCGCTGGCGCTTGAGCTCGGCAAGGCGCTTTTCCTCGCGCAGGCGCGCCTGTCTGGCCTTGCGGGCGGCTTCCTGCTTGCGGCGTTCGGCCGCCTTGATCCGGTCCAGCTCCTTCTGCACGTCCCGTTCGTCGACGGCGGCCACGTCGATCGCCTCGGGCGGGGTCTTTTTCGCCACCGTGCCGGGCTTGTGGCTGTCGCTCCAGGTGAAACTCACCACCAGCAGGGCGATGAGCG
>JALVBM010000035.1 GCA_027010665.1 Chromatiales bacterium | reverse complement strand
TCCAGACGAACGTCGAGGATTTGCTCGATCCCAACGTGCTGACCCTGGGCTTCGCCCGTCGCTTCGCCACCTACAAGCGCCCCAATCTGCTGCTGCACGATGCGCAGCGTCTGGCCCGTTTGCTGACCCGCATCGATCAGCCGGTGCAACTGGTGCTGGCCGGCAAGGCCCACCCACGGGACCGGGACGGCCAGACCATGATCCGGGAATGGGTCGAGTTCATCCTTCGCCATGAACTGCAGCGCCATGTCGTGTTCCTGGTGGACTACGATCTGCTCACCGCCGATCACCTGGTGGAAGGAGTGGACGTCTGGATCAACACGCCCCGCCGCCCCTGGGAAGCCTGCGGCACTTCGGGCATGAAGGTGCTGGTCAATGGCGGGCTCAACTTTTCGGAACTGGACGGCTGGTGGGCGGAGGCCTGGTGTCCACACGTGGGCTGGGCCCTGGGCGACGGCCGGGAACACGACGCCGATCCGGCCTGGGATGCCCATGAGGCCGAAGAACTCTACGACAAGCTGGAACACGAAATCATCCCCGCCTTCTACCGGCGCAATCCCGTCGGCATTCCCGAGGACTGGGTCAACATGGTGCGCCAGTCCATGGCCGAACTCACACCGGTCTTCTCCACCAACCGCATGCTGCGCGAATACGTGGAGAGCTTCTATCTGCCCATGGCCGAGCGCGTCACGCACCGCGAACAGGACGGCGCCCGGCTGGCCCGGGAGCTTTGCGACTGGCGTCATCGGATCGAGACCCACTGGCCGGCCATCCACTTTGGCAACGTGCAGATCCGCAGCGACGAACGCGAGTTCCATTTCGAGGCCCAGGTCTACCTCGACGATCTGGATCCCGATGCCGTACGGGTGGAACTGTATGCCGAGCCCCTGCCCGGCCACACGGACCCCGAGCGCCATCCCCTGACCCGCCGCGAACAGCTGGCCGGCGCCGTCAATGGCTGGCGTTACGATGCCACCATACCGGCCCAACGCCCGGTGGGAGACTACACGGTCCGCATCATTCCCTGGCACCCGGAAGCCATCGTACCGCTCGAGTGTACGCCGATACTTTGGCAGCATTGAAACCAGTGGCGAGGGGCGAGGTACGAGTGGCGAGGAACGACGGATACATGGCACCAACCCGTAGGGTGCGTTCGCGCAGCAACGCACCAACCTTTCTGCCAATCAACAATCCATGAAAAACAGTAACAGGAAACTTAATCTGCTGCAGGCCGTCTCGCTGGCGGTCGGCACCATGATCGGCGCCAGCATCTTTTCCATCTTCGGTCTCGGCGCGCAGATCGCCGGCCACAACCTGCCACTGGTGTTCGTGATCTCGGGGCTCGTCG
>JALVBM010000034.1 GCA_027010665.1 Chromatiales bacterium | reverse complement strand
GCGCCCGCGGGACTGACGCCTTCCTGATATACTGCCGTTTTCCCCGCGAAACCCGGCACATGGAACTCATCCGCGGCCTGCACAACCTGCGCCCCGAGCATCATGGCTGCGTGGCCACCATCGGCAACTTCGATGGCGTGCATCTCGGCCACCAGGCCGTGCTCGGCCAGCTCAACGAGAAGGCGGACCAGCTCGGCCTGCCGGCGGTGGTGATCACCTTCGAGCCGCAGTCGCGGGAGTATTTCGCGCCCGATTCGGCGCCGCCGCGCCTGACCCGCTTTCGCGAGAAGATCGAGGCCCTGCGGCGCTACGGGGTGAAGCGGGTGCTGTGCCTGCCCTTCAACGCCCGGCTGGCACAGATGTCCGCCGACGAATTCATCCGCGAGATCCTGGTGAACGGGCTGGGCGTGCGTCACCTGGTGGTGGGCGACGACTTCCGCTTCGGCCGCGGCGCCGAGGGCAGCTTCGCCGATCTGCAGGCGGCCGGCGCCGAGCACGGCTTCCAGGTGGTGCACATGCACACCTTCCACGTGGACGGCGAGCGGGTCAGCAGCACGCGCATCCGCCGGGCGCTGGAACAGGGTAAGATGGCCGAAGCCAGCCGCCTGCTGGGGCGGGACTACCGCATGAGCGGCCGCGTGGCCCATGGCGAGAAACTGGGGCGGCAACTGGGCTTTCCCACCGCCAACCTGTTTCTGCATCGCCGCACCACGCCGCTGGAAGGGATCTTCGTGGTGGAGATCTACGGGCTCGACGAGGAGCCGCTGCGGGGTGTGGCCAGCATCGGCAACCGGCCGACGGTGGACGGCACGCGCACCCTGCTGGAAGTGTACATTTTCGATTTCGATCAGGACATCTACGGCCGGCACCTGCAGGTGAGCTTCCTGCACAAGCTGCGCGATCAGGTGAAGTTCGATTCCCTCGAGGCCCTGACCGCGCAGATCGAAAGGGACGTGGCCGAGGCCCGCGCCTGGTTCGCCGGCGAAGCCGCCTGAAACGCAAACACCAAGAACGCAAAGGGAACACCGTGGCAGACTACAAAGACACCCTCAATCTTCCCCATACCGACTTTCCCATGCGTGGCAACCTGCCCAAACGGGAGCCGGAATTCCTCGCCCGCTGGGAGAAGCTGGATCTCTATGCCCGTCTGCGCAAGCTGGCGCGCGATGAACAACGCCCCGTGTTCGAACTGCACGACGGCCCACCCTATGCCAACGGCGAAATCCACATCGGCCATGCGGTCAACAAGGTGCTCAAGGACATCATCGTCAGGTCCAAGTGGCTGAGCGGTTTCGACGCCCCCTACATCCCCGGCTGGGACTGCCACGGACTGCCCATCGAACTGCAGG
>JALVBM010000033.1 GCA_027010665.1 Chromatiales bacterium | reverse complement strand
TCAAACCCGGTCTGGAATCATGCTCTTCGGTAGAAAACGCAAAAATCCCATCAAGCTCGCCGATCCCGGCGTCAAGGAATGGAAGTACACCACCTGCGGCTACTGCTCCACCGGTTGCTCCATCGAGGTGGGCGTCAACGAGAAGGGCGAGGCGGTGACCACGCGGGGCGTGGGCAATGCCGACGTCAATCGCGGCAAGCTGTGCCTGAAAGGGATCTTCGAACACGAGCTGTTCCGCACCGCCGGCCGCGGGCGCACGCCGCTGATGCGCGAGAAGCGCTTCGAGGCATTCCGGGAAGTGGACTGGGACACGGCGCTGGACAAGGTGGCCTCGGAAATCCAGCGCATCCAGGGTCAGTACGGGCGGGATGCCTTCGCCATCGTCTCTACCGGCCAGATCATGACCGAGGAGTTCTACACCCTGGGCAAGCTGGCCCGCGGCGTGATCGGCACCAACAACTACGACGGCAACACCACCCTGTGCATGTCCTCGGCGGTGTCCGGCTACAAGCGTTCCTTCGGCTCCGACGGCCCGCCCGGCTGCTACGAGGACTTCGAGCACACCGAATGCCTGCTGGCCATCGGCTCCAACCTGCCCGAACAGCATCCGGTGATCTTCTGGCGCCTGAAGCAGGCGCTGGAGAAGCGCAGGTTCCCGGTGATCGTGGTCGATCCGCGGGTGACCATGTTCGCGCAGATGGCCGACATCCACCTGCCCATCAATCCCGGTACCGACGTGGTGCTGCTCAATGCCCTGGCGCATGTGATCCTGGAGGAAGGGCTGGAGGATCGCGCCTACATCGAGGCACACACTTCCGGCTACGACGAATTCGCCGACCTGGTGAAGCAGTACGATCCCTATACCGCCTCCACCATCTGCGGCATCGACGAGGACACCATCCGCAACGTGGCCCGCACCTATGCCAGGGCCGGCGCGGCCATGACCATCTGGACCATGGGCATCAACCAGTCCACCCACGGCTCCGACGGCGTGGTGGGTATCAACAACCTCAACCTCATCACCGGCAACATCGGCAAGCCCGGCGGCAGCAGCCTGTCCATCACCGGCCAGTGCAACGCCATGGGTACCCGCGAATGGTCCTCCTGCTCCGGCCTGCCCGGCTACCGGGCGCTGGAGAACGAGCAGGATCGCATCGACATCGCCAGGTTCTGGGGCATCGACCCCGAGTTCTTCCCCAGGAAGCGCGGCCTGTTCCAGACCGATATCTTCCCGGCCATCGAGACGGGCCAGATCAAGGGCCTGTGGATCATCGCCACCAACCCCATGACCTCCATGCCCAACACCGCGCGCATCCGCAAGACCCTGGAGAAGCTCGAATTCCTGGTGGTGC
>JALVBM010000032.1 GCA_027010665.1 Chromatiales bacterium | reverse complement strand
ATGCTAACATAGCTTTTGAACGGGTCCATGCGCCCTCGCCCGTACCGGCAGCAACGACCTTGATGGGTGTGCCGGTACCGAATTCAAGCGCTGGCCCGTGCGATTCCCGTATCGTCCTGCGGAGCCGGCCCGCGATGAACATTCCCTACGGCATGCTGCCCGATGGCTGGTACCTCGGTGCCGGCATTCTCTACCTGCTGCTGCTGGTGCCGGCCCTGATCGGCGCCCCCTGGCAACGCTTTCGCCAGAGCGAGACCCATCACGTGTTCTTTGGTGCCGTGGTGGGCCTGCTGGTGCTCTGGCACATCACCGCGACCCGGTTTCCCGGCCTGAACTACCACTATATCGGCGCCACGCTGCTGACCTTGATGTTCGGCTGGCGTCTGGCACTGGTGGCCTTCAGCCTGGTGTACCTGGGCATGATGCTCAACGGCGAGAGCGACTGGCAGGCGCTGGCCCTGAACATCCTGCTGATGGGGGCCGTCCCCATTGCCTTCAGCCAGTTGCTGTTCACCCTGGTGGACCGCCGCCTGCCCAACAATTTCTTCGTCTACCTGTTCCTCAATGCCTTCTTCGGCGCCGGCCTGGCGCTGGTGGCCATGGTGCTGGCCACCACGGCCGTGCTGGTGGCCGGCGGTGCCTACCCGTTTGCCAAGCTGGCCGCCGAGTTTCTGCCCTTCATCCCGCTGATGGCCTTTCCCGAGAGTTTCATCACCGGCATGCTGATCGCCATCATGGTGGTAATGGTGCCAAGCTGGGTGTGCTCCTTCGACGACTTGCGCTACCTGAGCGGGAAGTAAGCATCCACCAACCCGTTGCGGTGTAGGCCCCGTCCCACAGATCTATCCGGAATGTCCGACGGCGCACCGTGACGGAAACGGTTAGGATCTCAGGTACAGACGAAGTTCCGTCCCCTTGAAAACGGACCGGGCAGAACCATCTTGCAGCGGAAGAGAGGGAAGACTTCCCGACCAGACGGAATCACCGGCAAGCCGTACGGGAAAGCACCATGACCGATCTCAAGACCGAACGCTCCACACCACGCCGCGGCGAAACGGGCCCGATACCGCCCCGCAAGCGCCGGTTCTACACGAAGAACAACGAATGGTTCTTCGTCACCCGCGAAGGTCGACATCTCGGACCCTATCCGCACTACACCGACGCCGAAGCGGCCCTGAAGCTCTATCTGCGCCGCTGCGGCATCGTGCGCTTCGCTTCCTGAGCGGAAACCGGCACCCGTCAGCTCCGGCTTGCCTTGCGCCACAAGACCGCGCGATAGGCCGGTTCCCGCCAGAGCCATCCGTCCCGTCCCAGAATCTGCAGCTTGCGCCGCAGGCGCCGCCGGTCGGCCTCGAGACCGGCGCGCTGTTCCACGTCCACCGCCCGGGCCAGGAGCTGCTCGACCTGGCGCAATTCACCGTGGGGTTGCAGCGCCGGCGGCAGGTAACCGGCATTCTTCAGCAGCCGGTAACCGGCCCGCAGTTCTTCCGGCACCAGGGCGTCGTCATCCAGGCGCAAGGGGCGGCCGCGCCCCGGCAGATCGTCGAATTCACCGCGTGCCGTGGCTTCGCGGATCCGCCGTTCCACCAGTTCGTCGAGCAATCCCATGCCTGTGCCGTGAATGATTGCGCCGCTCATTCGATGCGGCAGGCTTCCTCGAAGTCCAGGCGCGGACCGCGCGGATAGAGACCGGACGGATCGCCATAGCCGATGGCGCAAATGAAGTTGGACTTCACCTTGCCGTCGGGAAAGAACGCCGCATCCAGTTTCGCATTGTCGAAGCCGGACATGGGACCGCAATCCAGCCCCAGGCTGCGGGCCGCCATGATGAGATAGGCGCCCTGCAGGGAACTGTTGCGAAACGCCGTTTCCCGGATCTTGTCCGGCTTGCCCACGAACCAGCTGCGCGCATCGGTATGGGGAAAGAGCTTCGGCAGCTTTTCGTAGAATTCCATGTCCATGCCGATGATGGCCACCACCGGCGCGCTCATGGCCTTGTCCACGTTGCCCTCGTCGAGACAGGGCTTCAGGCGTTCCTTGGCCTCGGGGCTGCGCACGAACACGAAGCGGGCGGGACAGGAATTGGCGCTGGTCGGGCCCCACTTGAGCAGGTCGTAGATCTGGCGGATCTGTTCCTCGCTCACGGGCTTGTCCAGCCACTTGTTGTGGGAACGGGCCTCGCGAAAGAGCTGATCCAGTGCGGCATCGGAAAGGGGTTGACCGGACATGCCGTGTGCCTCCTGTGGTTGCGTAACGGATTCCTCGAGCGCCTAACTCTGGCATGAAGCGCCACGGGTAACAAGCGGCAAAGGATGGGGTTTACCGGCGAATCGCGAACGGTGGCGAGCACCGAAACGCTTCAGCCCCGCCGCAGGCGTTCGGCCACCAGCAGTGCTTCGGGGACATAGACCTTGATGGCGGCCGGCAACTCCAGGCAGATTCCGGGAACGGGGCGGACCGTGACCCACAGCAGATTGAGGGAGAGATTGAGATCGGCGAACACCACCGCCTTGCCGTAGCGCCGCAGCACGGCCTCGATGCGATCGGTGACGGCCGCGATCTCCGCGCGACTTCGCTGACGCAGGCGGGGAATGATCATCATGAAATCGGACAGCGCCCGGCCGTCGGCATCACGGGTGGGCACCCGCTTCCAGAGGGGCTCGGCGGGCAGCAGTGCGGGGGCGGCCGGTCGGGTGCCGGCCCGGGGCGCGAGTTTCACGGAAGACTCCTGCGGGATTTCCCTCAAGATATAGCACAGCTTCAGCGCCTTCGCCCGCGGCCGCGACCCCGGGGTTTCAGACCGGCAGGCCGATCCCGGATCCAGTCCACGAAGCGGTGGATCCCGGGATGGCCCAGCAGGGCTTCGCGGCTGTGATAGCGCTCGGCCAGTTCCTTTTCCGGAATCAGCGCATGGATCTGGCTGTGACAGGGCCGGCAGACCCAAAGGATGCGCGTGGCGAGTTCCTCGCGGCTGAAACGCCGGCGGATCCGCTTGTTGCGATGCCGGGTGCGCGGAATCAGGTGATGCCGGGTCAGACGCACCTCGGTGCGGCCGCACAGCTCGCAGGTGCCGATCATGCCGGCTGCGCCTCCGTGCGCAGACGCAGGGCCAGCACCCCCGCCAGGCCAATGAGCAGGGCCCCGACCACGAACACGGCATCGAGCACCTCGCCCCAGAACAGCCAGCCGTACAGGGCACCGAACACCACCGAGGCGTAGGTGAAGGGCGCGATCCGTGATGCGGGCGCCAGGCCGTAGCCCCGGGTCAGCAGCATCTGCCCGAGCATGCCCACCAGCCCCATCAGGGCCAGCCAGAGCCACTGCATCGGCGAGGGCGTCTGCCAGGTCCAGAACAGGGGCGGCAGGGTCGCCACGGTCATGCCCGTGGAGAACCAGAACACGATGCGCACCGTCGGTTCGCTGCGCGCCAGGCGCCGGACCGTGACCTTGGCCCCGGCGGCAAAGAGCCCGCCGGCCAGCCCGGCCAGCGCGGCCGGGGCGATGCGGCCCTCGGGCTGGACCACCAGCGCCACGCCGGCGAACCCGATCCCCACCGCCAGCCATACCGCCGGTCGCAGCCGCTCGCCCAGCCACCATGCCGCAATCAGGGGCATGAACAGGGGCGAGGTCATCTTCAACAGCATGCCGTCGGCCAGAGGAAGAACCGAGAGCGCATAGAAGAAACAGTACAGGGCCGAGACGCCCAGCGTGGTGCGCAGCAGGTGAAGATGCGGCACCGTGGTTCCCAGGGACAGGGGCCCCCGCCGACGCGCCAGCACCGGCAACAGCATCAACAGGCCGAACAGGCCACGCATGAACGCCACCTCCGTCACCGGCAGATCACGGGTGACGTGCTTGACCAGCGCGCCCATGCTGGCGAAACACAGCTCCGAGAGCAGAATCAGCAGGGCGCCGAGCAGGAAGTTCTGACGATAGAACATGAACGGCCGGGCAGAGGACAGGGAAGCCGCAGTGTAAGCAGACCACGCATTTGCGTCCATTTATACGGATACCGATGAAACGAATGCGGGCACGAATCGCGCATCGTTCCCGGCAGCGGGCCGCAGGCCGCCTATACTTCGAGACACATGGACAGGGCAACGGCAGATACCCGGACGGGTTTGATCCTCACCGGCGGCGGGGCGCGAGCCGCCTACCAGGTCGGCGTGCTGCGGGCCATCGCCCGGCTGCTGCCCCGCGGCGCACCCTCCCCCTTTCCGGTCATCTGCGGCACCTCCGCCGGCGCCCTCAATGCCGCCAGCCTGGCACTGGAGGCCGACGACTTCCGCCATGCCGTCTCCCGCCTGGTCCGCATCTGGGCCAACTTCCGTTCGGAACAGGTCTTTCGCAGCGACGTGGCGGGCATCGCCCGCACCGGCGCCCACTGGCTGCTGACCATGATGAGTGCCGGCCTGCTCGGGCGCAGCGACGCTCTCTATCTGCTGGACCGATCCCCCCTGCGCCGCCTGATGGAAAACCACTTCGATGCCCGACGACTGCAGGCCCAGATCGACGCCGGCCGTCTGCACGCCCTGAGCATCACCGCCTCCGGCTATGCCTCGCACGAATCGGTGAGCTTCTTCCAGGGCGCGGCGGAACTGGCGCCCTGGCGGCGATCCCGGCGGGTGGGTTGCCGCGCGCAACTGGGGGTGGAACACCTGCTGGCTTCCTCGGCCATTCCCTTCGTGTTCGCCCCGCAACGGGTCAACCGCGAGTATTTCGGCGACGGCTCCATGCGCCAGATCGCGCCCATCAGTCCGGCCCTGCACCTCGGCGCCGGGCGGGTGCTGGTGATTGGCAACCGGCATCGGGACGAACACCTGCCGCCACGGATGCGCGTTACGGAGTATCCCACCCTCGGCGAGATTGCCGGCCACGTGCTCAACTCCATCTTTCTCGACTCGCTCGAGTCGGACATCGAACGCCTGCAGCGCATCAACCGCACCATTAGCCTGATTCCCCGTCACCGGCTGGAGGAAAACGGCATCCCCCTGCGGCACGTGGACGTGCTGGTCATTGCCCCCAGTCGCGACATCGGCGAGATCGCCGCCCGTCACCGCACGGCCCTGCCCCGGACCCTGCGCCTGCTGTTCCGGGGCATCGGCGCCATGCGCCCCTCCGGTGCCAGCCTGCTCAGCTACCTGCTGTTCGAAAAACCCTACTGCCGGGAACTGATCGCGCTGGGCTTTCACGATGCCATGCAGCAACGCGACCACATCCTGGCCCTGCTTCACGGCCAAAGCCAACAATCCGGATCCGGTGATTGACACCGTATTCGGTCATTTTCCGCCATTCGCTCAACCTGACTCGCCACAGGCCGATAAGGACGGTAACGACCGCGTCGTTCGCCGGTCCTACCGGCATCCCTTCATGGACACGAGGAAGACCTGAATGAGCGCCACCCCGCTGCTGCAGTTTCCGATGGATATCGACACGGTCAACGACGTGGTCCGCCGCGCCCTGCGCGCCAGCGGCCTGACCGGCATCCTGCGCCAGATCACCCTGCACCACGACATCTGGTACGAACTCACCCTGACCGGCCGCCGCGCCAGTGACGCCATTGCCATCGTCATCACCGTCGCCCCGCGCATGCCCGTGACCCTGGAAGTCGTCTCCCGGGACGAGAGCAATCCCGACGAACCCGGAAGAGTGCTGTACGAAACCACGGCCATCCACGCCGACGAACTGTTCCACACCACCTGCCGGCTGGCGATGCTGTGTCTGAATGCGGCGAATGATCAACCCTGTTGACTACAGTGGCGAGGGACGAGTGGCGACGACTGCATGGATGCAGGAGGTAGAGCGAAGCAGGATGCCAGAGCCGGGTGGCGAGGTGTGATGCGGTGGCTGGTGGCAAATAGCCGGGAATAACCGCTCACGTTTTTGCCCTCAGCCACACAGATGTTTTGTTCCATCACGGTCAAGCACTAACCGGACATCAAATCTCTCTGCGTCCTCTGCGCC
>JALVBM010000031.1 GCA_027010665.1 Chromatiales bacterium | reverse complement strand
TCCCGCAGTGCAACGGTGTCCTGAAAGCCCCTGGCCGACAGCTGGCCTTCGCGCAGGGTGAGCGGGGCGGCCGATTCGAGCAGGGCCCTGGCGCGGCCGTTCATGAATTTCACTTCCGCCGTTTCCGAGGCCAGGATCACGCTCAGGGGCAGGTGCTCGAGGATCGCCATGGCGCGTTCCCGCTGCTGGGTCGTCTCGGCCAACCGGCGGTTGAGGCGCAGGGCCCGCTGGAAATGGGGGATCAGGGTTTCGGCCAGTTCGTCCCCGGCGAGCCGCGCCAGCATGTCGGCGGGCTCGACGTCCAGGGTGGCGGGTGTCTTTGACGGCGCATCGTCGTTCGGCAGGGCCGCCATGAGCCCGGACAGGAGCAGCGGCCACAGGCCCGGATCCTCGGCGGTTTCGTAGATGAGGCCGATGAGTTCGTGCAGCGGCAGCGCTTCGCTATCCCCGTCGTCGGGCCATTGCATGCGGCGTTTCCCGTTGTTGTCGGCTCCGGCCGGGCCGTGGGGGCTGATGCCGGATGCGGCTATTCTGCCGTATTCAGACCTTTTCCACAAAATGCTTATGGATTAATGTTGTCGGCAGGCGGCAGGATGTCTTGAGTGGCGGAAAGCCTCATGCCCGGTCGAGCCGGCGATAGCCGACGGCCTCGCCCAGGTGGGCAGGCCGGATGTCCGCTTCGCCGGCCAGATCGGCGATGGTGCGGGCCACCCGCAGGATGCGGTGGGCGGCGCGGGCGGACAGGCCGAGGCGCTCGATGGCGGTCTCCAGCAGATGGCGGCCCTCCTCGTCCAGACGGCAGTCCGTGGCCAGATCCCGGCCCTCGAGCCGGGCGTTGGCCACGCCGCGGCGCGCGATCTGCCGCTGTCTGGCCGCGCACACGCGTTCCCGCACCGTTGCGCTGTCCTCCTCGACGGGCATGTCTTCGCCATGCTGAAGCTGGTCGAAGGGCAGGCTCGGAACCTCCACGTGCATGTCGATCCGGTCCAGCAACGGCCCGGAGAGACGGGATCGATAGCGCTGGATCTGCTCCGGCGAGCAGCGACAGCGGCCACTGGCATGGCCATGGTAGCCACAGGGGCAGGGGTTCATGGCCGCGATCAACTGGAAGCGGGCGGGAAACTCGGCCTGGCGGGCGGCCCGCGAGATGGTGATGCAGCCCGATTCCAGGGGTTCGCGCAGCACTTCCAGAACGTGCCGGCTGAATTCCGGCAGTTCGTCGAGGAACATCACCCCGTTGTGGGCCAGGGAGATCTCGCCCGGGCGGGGATGACTGCCGCCGCCGACCAGGGCGGCGCCCGAGGCGGTGTGATGAGGGGCGCGGAACGGGCGGCGCTGCCAGTGTTCCACGTCGAAGCCGCCGCTGGCGATGGAATGGACTGCGGCAGTCTCCAGCGCCTCGGTCTCGCTCATGGGCGGCAGGATGCCGGGCAGGCGCGAGGCGAGCATGGTCTTGCCGGTGCCGGGCGGGCCGATCAGCAGCAGGCTGTGGCCGCCGGCGGCGGCGATCTCAAGCGCCCGGCGGGCGTGATGCTGGCCACGCACGTCGGCAAGATCGGGGATGGCCCGGCCGTTGACGCGTAGGGGAGCCGTGTGTGCGTTGATGATGCGCTCGCCGTTGATGTGAGCACACACTTCCAGCAGATGCCCTGCCGGCAGGATCTCCGCCTGACTCACCAGGGCGGCCTCGTCGGCGTTCTCCCGAGGCACGATCAGCTTGCGGCCGTCGCGGGCCGCGGCCAGCGCGGCCGGCAGCACCCCGCGAACCGGGCGGAGCTGTCCCGAGAGGGCCAGCTCACCGAGAAATTCGTACTGTTCCAGCTCCCGGGTCTGGAGCTGATCCGATGCGGCCAGCACACCCATCGCCACGGCCAGATCGAAACGGCCGCCTTCCTTGGGCAGATCGGCCGGCGCCAGGTTGATGGTGATGCGGCGTGCCGGGAACTCGAAATTGGTGTTGAGCAGGGCGGCTCGGACCCGATCCTTGCTCTCCTTCACCGCCGTCTCGGGCAGGCCGACGATGGACAGGGCCGGCAGGCCGTTGGCCAGATGGGTCTCCACCGACACCAGCGGGGCGGTGATGCCGGTCTGGGCGCGACTGTAGACGAGGGCGAGTGACATGGCGGAATCCATTCCGGAAATACAGGGCCGAGGGGCGAGGGCCGAGAGGCGAGGGGTGGCCGGGCGGTCCTTCGCGCCGATACGGGTATTTTGCGGGCTTCCGAAAGCCGCGGCAAGAGGTATGGGGATTGGGTCAGGCCGAATGACGGTTCGGCATCAGGATTTGTCCTTGCCCAGCAGTTCGTTTTCCAGGCGCAGGACCTGTTCTTCCAGGGCCTCGAGACGGGCGCGGGTGCGGGCGAGGACGGCGCGCTGCACGTCGAATTCCTCGCGGGTGACCAGATCCAGCTTCGCCAGGGCGGCGTGCAGGGCGGCACGCAGGTTCTTTTCGGCGTCGGCCTGCAGGCTGGCAAATCCCTCGGGCAGGGCGGAGACGACCCGGGAGACCAGGTCGTCGATGTTCGGCGGGCGCTTGCTGTTCATGGCGGAATCATACTCCGGCGGCAGCCATCGTGACCAGCATACCGGACGGGCATTGTCATCGGAATTTCGTCGGAAATCGCGAGAAATGTGAAACGGTAACGGGCATACCTTATAGAATACAAGCTATGTTCCGTGCGAACATTTCCGGGCTTGTTCCGTTCTTGCAACATCAATTCAGAAGAGGATAACAATGCAAAGAAAACATGTGGTTGCAACGAGTCTGCTGTTGGGGGGACTGATGCTGGGCCAGGGTGCCATGGCAGCAGAGCCCGCACCGGACTACGATCTAACCGCCAATCTGGGGCTGACCTCCAATTACATGTGGCGCGGCACCACCCTCTCCGCGGATCAGGCCGCGATTCAGGGCGGGGTGGACTGGCAGATGAACAACGGCTTCTATCTGGGCACCTGGATTTCCAACGTCGCCGGCGGTTACGAGCAGGACTGGTATGGTGGCTATGGGTTCCGGACCGACGAGGTGGTGTGGGACGTGGGCTACATCCTCTACACCTATCCGGTGCAGGACAACCTGACCTTCGGTGAGGCTTATGCCAACCTGAGCTGGCGCATGCTCAACGGCGGCATCGCCCTGACCCTCAACGCCGACGACGATGCGAACAACCCGGCCGACAGCGGCGACGTGTTCCTCTACATCGGCGGTACCTGGACCGTCAGCGGCATCGATCTCGGCGGCACCATCGGCAACTACAGCCGGGGCCGTAACGGTTTCGACAACTACAGCTATCTGGAACTGTTCATGCGCAAGAACGATTTCGGTTTCCGCTTCGCCAAGAACAGCCTCGACAGCCCCGAAGGCGATTACCGGTTCTGGCTGACCTATGAGATGGATTTCGACCTGCGCTGAACCCGGCGCTACTGTTGCACACGAAACCCGCCTTCATGGCGGGTTTTTTGTACCCGCAGACGCACCATTTCGGTGCATCCATGATGGGCATGATGCATGCTGGTGCATCGATTCGGTGCATGAAAAGAAAGTGGGGTCGTAACAATCTGTATTCAAAAGAAAAATTATCTTGGCACGCCACATGCAACGGGAGCGCCGTCTAACCTGAATTCTTTCAACCTGAAATCAACGGGGATAAACAAGCATGAACGCAAAAATGATCATCGGGGGGGCCGTTCTGGCTGCATCCACTCTGGCCGGTACTGCCGTCGCAGGACCCTTTTCAGCCAACATCGGCGTGACCAGTGACTACCTCTGGCGCGGTGTGACCCAGACCGGGGATCAGGCCGCCATCCAGGGCGGCGTGGACTACGAGAACGAAAACGGCTTCTATGCCGGCACCTGGATTTCCAACGTGACCTGGACTACCACGCCCGGCTATGAGCAGGACTGGTACCTGGGATACGGCTTCGAGGCCGGTCCGGTTGGCCTGGATGTTGGCTACATCTTCTACAACTATCCGGTCGGCACGGCCAAGGAAGACTTTGGCGAAGTGTACGTCAATGCCAGCTGGCAATGGCTGAGCGGTGGCATTGCCTACAACACCAACAAGGAAGACAGCAGTGCAGACACCGGGGATCTCTATCTGTACGTGAGCGGTGACTTCGAGGCCCAGAATGGCATCGGCTATGGTTTCACGGTCGGTCGTTATGACTTCAAGGGTGGCAGCGACTATGACTACAACCATGTTCGTTTGTACATGAGCAAGTCCGATTTCACTCTGGCTTTCGAGAAAAACGATACGGATACTGCTTTTTGGGGCGCGGGTTCCGACGACCATCGGTTTACCGTCTCCTGGGCCAAGTCGTTCGATCTGTAACCGGCAGCGGTTTCCAAGGCTGTCATGATGGCCCGCCGCCGGCGGCGGGCCTTTCCCAAACCGTTTAGGAGGAATGACCATGAAAATGGTTATGGCAATCATCAAGCCCTTCAAGCTCGATGACGTGCGTGAGGCCCTGTCGGAGATTGGCGTACAGGGGATCACCGTCACCGAAGTCAAGGGTTTCGGTCGGCAGAAGGGGCACACCGAGCTGTATCGCGGCGCGGAATACGTGGTCGACTTCCTGCCCAAGGTGAAAATCGAGGCGGTGGTCGCCGACGATCTGTCCGAACAGGTCATCGAAGCCATCAGCAAGGCCGCCAACACCGGCAAGATCGGTGACGGCAAGATTTTCGTTTTCAACGTCGAGCAGGCCGTGCGGATTCGTACCGGCGAGACCGGCGAAGAAGCCCTGTAACCACGGGCCCATTTTGCGGAGGATCAAAACGTGGAAGCGATAGAAGGCGTCAAGAATCTCAGTTACGCACTCGATACATTCTACTTTCTCATCACCGGCGCGCTGGTGATGTGGATGGCGGCGGGTTTTGCCATGCTCGAGGCCGGCCTGGTGCGGGCCAAGAACACGGCCGAAATCCTGACCAAGAACATCGTGCTGTTCGCCATCGCCTGCATCATGTACATGGTGGTGGGCTACAACATCATGTACGGCGACGGAGCCAGCCCCTACATTCCCGGCATCAGCTTCTTCCTCGGGGGTGACAACGATCCCCAGGCCGTGCTGCAGCAGGGCATGGACAGCTGGTACGACGGTGACTACTACTCGGTCATGGCCGACTTCTTCTTCCAGATGGTGTTCGTGGCCACCGCCATGTCCATCGTCTCCGGCGCCGTGGCCGAGCGGATGAAGCTGTGGGCCTTCCTGCTGTTCGCCATCGTCATGACCGGCTTCATCTATCCGGTACAGGGCTACTGGAAGTGGGGCGGCGGTTTCCTCGACGCGGCCGGCTTCAACGACTTTGCCGGTTCCGGCGTGGTGCACCTGTGCGGCGCCGCCGCGGCCCTGGCCGGTGTCCTGCTGCTCGGCCCGCGCAAGGGCAAGTACGGTCCCAATGGCGAGGTCAAGCCCATCCCGGGTGCCAACCTGCCGCTGGCTACCATCGGCACCTTCATCCTGTGGCTGGGCTGGTTCGGCTTCAACGGCGGTTCCGAGCTGATCCTCTCCAACGTGGGTGAAGCCAATGCCGTGGCCAAGGTGTTCGTCAACACCAACATGGCTGCCGCCGGTGGCGTGGTCGCTGCGCTGATCACTGCCCGCCTGCTGTTCGGCAAGGCCGACCTCACCATGGCCCTCAACGGTGCCCTGGCGGGCCTCGTGGCCATCACTGCCGAGCCGCTGGCGCCGTCGCCCGAAGCCTCCACCCTGGTCGGCGTGGTTGGTGGCATCCTGGTGGTGTTCTCCATCATCACCCTGGACAAGCTGCGCATCGACGATCCGGTCGGCGCCATTTCCGTGCATGGCGTGGTTGGCATGTGGGGACTGATTGCCGTGGCCATCACCAACAGCGAGGCGACCTTCGGTGCCCAGCTGCTGGGTCTGGTGGTCATCTTCGCCTGGACCTTCATCACCAGCTTCATCGTCTGGCTGATCATCAAGGCCGTGATGGGCATTCGTGTGAGCGAAGAGGAAGAGTTCGAAGGCGTGGACA
>JALVBM010000030.1 GCA_027010665.1 Chromatiales bacterium | reverse complement strand
TACATCCTCGACGACATCCGCGACGATCTCGAACACTTCGGCGTGGTCTACGACGAGTGGTACTCGGAACGCCGCCTGACCGAGAACGGCCTGGTGGATCAGGCCATCGAACGGCTCAAGGCCTCCGGCCACACCTACGAGAAGGACGGCGCCCTGTGGTTCCGCTCCACCGACTACGGCGACGAGAAGGATCGGGTGCTGGTGCGCGAGAACGGCCAGACCACCTATTTCGCCTCCGACATCGCCTACCACATGGACAAGCTGGAGCGCGGCTTCGAGTGGGTGATCGACATCTGGGGCGCCGATCATCACGGCTACGTGCCGCGGGTCAAGGCCGCCCTGCAGGCCCTGGGCGAGGACGTGGACAAGCTGCACGTGCTGCTGGTGCAGTTCGCCGTGCTCTACCGCGGCGGCCAGAAGGTGCAGATGTCCACCCGCTCCGGCGAATTCGTCACCCTGCGCCAGTTGCGCAAGGAAGTGGGCACCGACGCCGCGCGCTTCTTCTACGTGATGCGCAAGTGCGAACAGCATCTGGACTTCGACCTGGATCTGGCCAAGAGCCAGTCGGCCGACAACCCCGTGTACTACATCCAGTACGCCCACGCCCGCGTCTGCAGCGTGTTCCGCCAGCTCGCCGAAAAGGGCCTGAGCTACGACGAGGCCGCCGGCCTCGCCCACCTCGATCGCCTCACCGAAGCCCACGAACAGGCCCTGATCACCCGCCTGGACCGCTACCCTGAGCTCATTGAGTCGGCCGCCCTGCAGCACGAACCCCACCAGCTCGCCCACTACCTGCGCGAACTGGCCAACGACTTCCATACCTACTACAACGCCCACCAGTTCCTGGTCGACGACCCCGACCTGCGCAACGCCCGCCTGGCCCTGATCAAGGCCACCCGCCAGGTCATCGCCAACGGCCTGGGGCTGCTGGGGGTGTCGGCACCCGAATCAATGTAGGAACTGGGGACGAGGGACTAGGAACTTGAAAAACCTGCTTTTGCGACTTCGACAGGATGATCATCCATGCAGGCTGATATACTCTCGAATCGTCTCTCTATCTTTATCGAAGCCGTGTTCCCACCCCTAGTCCCAAGTTCCTAGTTCCTCGCCCCTGATCTTCATGCCTCGCGACTACGCCAAGACCCCTCGTCCCCGCCAGCGCAGCGGCCTGCCCGGCTGGGTGTGGATGCTCGGCGGGCTGATCATCGGCCTGTTCGTGGCCCTGCTGGTGTATCTGGACAAGACCCATCCCGATCGCGAGTCGGCCGACATCGCCGGCGCGGTGAGTGGCTTCTTCCAGAAGAAGGCCGAGGAGGCGAAAAAGACTGCGCCGAAATCATCCAGCCGGGAAAAGTCCACCGACACGGATCGCCCCCGCTTCGACTTCTATACCATCCTCCCCGAGCTGGAAGTCCCCATCCCCGAAGAGGAACTGGTGGAAAAGGCCCGACAACCGGCCGCGGCCAGGGCGCCCGGCAACTACATGCTCCAGGCCGGCTCCTTCCGCAGCGCCGAACAGGCCGACCAGCTCCGCGCCCGCCTCGCCCTGCAGGGCATCGAGGCCAGCATCCAGACCGTGCGCATCAAGGGCGGCGAAACCTGGCACCGGGTCCGCGTCGGCCCGCTGCCGGACATCGCCAGCGTCAACCGCGTGCGCAAGCGGCTGCGGGACATCGGCGTGCCGTCGATCGTGGTTCGTGACAAGTCCTAGGTTCGAACGGAAAAACCAACGCGAAGGCGCGAAGGCGCAAAGCACGCAGAGAGAATCATGGAAGAACGGTCATCGAAGGGTTCCCTCTCCCCCAGGGAGACGACGCCAGGGATGGCGGAGGTAGAGCGAAGCAGGAAGCCCGAGCCGAGGGACAGGGTGAGGGGATATAAATCACTGACAAACACGGCGCGCAAGCTGCGCCGTCGCTCGACCGACGCCGAACGCCGACTGAGGCATTACCTGCGCAATCGCCAGTTGGCCGGGTTCAAGTTTCGCCGGCAGGAGGTCATCGGCGATTACGTCGCCGATTTTGTCTGTCTCGAGGCGAAGCTGATCATCGAGGCCGACGGCGGACAGCACACCGAACAGCAGGCCGCCGATGCGGCACGAACGGCCGAGCTGGAACGCAAGGGGTTTCGGGTTCTGCGGTTCTGGAATCATGAGATTCTGGGGGAGACGGAGCATGTGCTGGAGCGGATCCTGGCGGAGCTGGAAAATACCCCCTCACCCCGGCCCTCTCCCGAAGGGAGAGGGAGACCATGACCAAAGTATTTGCAAAATACCTGGCCTGCTCCCACTCTAAAAAATTCACACGTCATGCCATCTTATAATCACCACCTGAACGAAGGGTCCCCTCTCCCTCCGGGAGAGGGACAGGGTGAGGGGATCAAATAAAGAAACCAAAACCTTTCACCACCTGTCCAACCTCCCGATCAACCGCACAAATCCCCCATGCCCTTCATCCTCCTCGCCATCCTCCTGCTGGCCCTGATCTTCGGCCCCCAGTGGTGGGCGCAGTACACCTTTCGCCGCTACGCCCGCACCCACGAGCGGCTGCCGGGCACCGGTGGCGAGCTGGCGCGGCATCTGCTGGATCGCTTCGACATGCGGGACGTGGCCGTGGAGCGCACCGAACCCGGTCAGGATCATTACGATCCCCGGACCCGCACCGTGCGCCTGTCGCCGGACAACCACGACGGACGTTCGCTCACCGCCATCGCCGTGGCCGCCCACGAAGTCGGCCACGCCATCCAGCATCATCGCAACGAGCCCATGCTGCTTTGGCGCAACCGGCTGGTGACCTGGGCCGCCGGTGCCCAGCGCTTCGGGGCGGGCGCCATGCTGCTGATCCCGGTGGCGGCCCTGGTGACCCGTTCCCCGGCCGCCGGCCTGCTGGTGTTCCTGATCGGTTTCGGCTCGCTGTTCCTGACCACCCTGGTCCACCTCGTCACCCTGCCGGTGGAACTGGACGCCAGCTTCAACAAGGCTCTGCCGATTCTGGCCGAAGGCTATCTGGAAAAACATGAACTACCGGCCGCCCGCCGCATCCTGCGCGCCGCCGCCCTCACCTATCTCGCCGGTTCGCTGGCCAGCCTGCTCAATCTGGGCCGCTGGCTGGTGCTGTTGCGGCGCTGACGGTATCGATGTGTGAAAGCGGGGCGGCTCAGAGCGTGAACGGCCCTGGCCCGTTGGCCGCATGGCGGGACTCCAGGTAGTTGAGCTTGCCGAGCCAGATGGACACCGGATCGGGGACGCCGAGCAGATAACCCTGGCCAAAGTCCATCCGCATGCCTTCCAGGGTGCCCACCTGGTCGAGGGTCTCCACGAATTCGACCACCGTCTCCAGCTCCAGGGCCTGCGCCATCTGCCGGGTGATTTGCATGATGCGCTGGTTGGCCATGCTGGTGGTGATGTCGCGGGTGAGGGAGCCGTCCAGCTTCAGATAGCGCACGCTGCCGTCGAGTGCCAGCTCGATCACCGTCTGCAGGGTGGAATAACCGGTGCCGAAGTCGTCGATGGCGAACACCAGCCCATGCTGGCGATGCAGTTCGCCGACCCGCGCGCGGCGTTCGAGCAGCACCTGCTCGGTCAGCTCCAGCACCACCTCGAAATCCTTCAGCGGCCCTTCCAGAATGCGAACCAAGGTGGCCAGATAGTCGTCCCGCTCCAGTGAAGCGGCCGAGACGTTGATGAACAGGCGTCGGGTGATCCGGGACAGGTCCGGCGCTTGGCGGGCCACCGCTTCGAGCACCAGGCGGTCGAACTCGGCCGCCCATCCCATGGCGATGATGTCGTCGATGAACAGCCCGGCGCTGATATAGCCCTCGCCGTCACGGAAGCGGCCGAGCACCTCGAAGGCGTGAATGCGCCGTCGGCTGTCGAGGGTCACCAGCGGCTGGATGAAGATGTCGGTCTGCTCGGGGGTCAGCATGGCCTGCAGATCGAGCGATTTGTGATACTGAGCCTTGATCCAGTCGATCATATCCCGCGTAGATTCCTCACCAGCAAGCACATTTACATCGGCTTCGAGGGTCATATCCGCGAGGTATTGCACCAGCAAGTGCATTTTACCAGTGGTCAACTCGTTGAGATCCGTCAGCTCGATACCGCGACAGAGCAGATCGATATCCGTGGGCAGCTCCTCGCGGCACTTGGCCACGACCTCCCGGTGGATCCGGCGCAGGAGCGCCTGCACGGCCTCAGCATCGGTATCGTGGCCGATGAGATAAAAATCCCCGGCGATGCCGCGGGTATACACCAGCCACTCGCGGTTGGCCTCGGCCTCCGCAAGCAGAATGCCCTCCACACAGTCCAGCGCCCGGTCGCCCACGTCGGTGCCATACAACTTGTTGAGCCGCCCCAGGTCGCGGAGGTTGATCACGCTCAGGAACTTGCGCCCGGGCAGATAGAGCGCCGCCTGCAGAAAACTGAAGAACCGGTTGATGCGGTTGGTCTCGCTCTCTAAATAGAGCACGCTCAACAGGTTGAGCAGCTCGACCACCTTCCTGACCATGTCCTGATAGGCGATGTAGGCCTGTTCGAAGCGGCCCGCGTGCAGCATGGCATAGAGAATGCTGGACTGCTGGGTGATCAGGCGATGCTGCTCGAAGATCTGATCGCAGAGTTTCAGATCGAGACAGATCAGCATGCTCTCGGGGTAGCGCAGGGCGGCATGGAAAGGGCTCTGGTCGGCCGGCTCGAGCGGGTAGCCGCTGAGGTCGTCGTCCCGAATCGCCCGGTTGATGGCATCGAGCCATTCGATGTATAGGCGGATCAGGATCTTTTCCTGCAGAATCTTCGCCGGCAGGCGATCGGGATCATGAGCTTCGCACCGCAGATAGGCACGCGCCGTGTCACGCTTGATGCGTTCGAAGGTCTCGTCGATCTCCCGGTAATGGCGAAAGGGCTCCTCGGTATTACCCGCCACCGCCTCCACCAGTTCGGTCTTGATATGGTTGAAACTGCCCATCAGCAGGGCGAAGGGAATGTGTTCCGCGTGATAGGTCCTGGCCAGGGACTCGACCACCGGCGCCGATGCGGCCTGTTCCTCGAAAAAACAGCCCAGCAGTTCCCGAACCCCGTCGAGCAGCAGGCGCTCGCGCCGCGCGTCCAGCAGGGTTTCCAAGGCACCGTAGCCTTCGTGGAAGGCATGCAGTCCGTTCAGGAGATGATCGATCTGGTCGGGCGAAAGATACAGAACACGTTCCTTAATGAAGGGAAGAGCGGGAAAAGGCGGGGGCAAAATGGTCTCGTGTCATCGGATTATAGACGGCAATGGCCGCCATGCAAAACGTTTCCAGGCGGAACGGAAAACCCCTTTTCAGGTTGCACCCAAATGGTGCAAATTTTCCCATGGACCGCCGCCCGTGTCGGGCCGATCACGATTCCGCATTCCCGTTCACGATTGGCACAGGCACGAGGCCCTCATGGCGGAAGGCGCCCTAAAATGCCCATGCTGCCACAAAATGAAGTGGCATTCGGAACAGTCATCTCATCCGACGGTAACGGTCATATCCCGATCACATCCCCGTCACGAAGCCGGCTCATCCTATATCCGGCAATCCGCCAAAACCATCCAGATTCAGGGGGAAAAACATGAAACAGCACAAATCCGCCATCCTCGGCCTGGCCGTCCTGTGCGGCCTGGGCCTGGCCGGCGCGAGTCGCGCCGGCATCGATGAGACGCCCGCGGGCTGGTACGCCGCCGGTCGGGCCACGGTCGAGGCCGCTGCCCGCCGTGAGGCCATCCGCCATCGCGCGAAGAACGTGATCCTGTTCATCGGCGACGGCATGGGCATCTCCACCGTGACCGCGGCGCGCATTCTGGAAGGCCAGCTTCGGGGCGAGACTGGCGAGGAAAACGTCCTCAGCTTCGAAACCCTGCCCTATGTGGCCCTGGCCAAGACCTACAACACCAACCAGCAAACGCCCGACTCAGCCGGCACCATGACCGCCATGATGACCGGCGTGAAGACCAAGGCCGGCGTGATCAGCGTGGATCAGACCGTCTATCG
>JALVBM010000029.1 GCA_027010665.1 Chromatiales bacterium | reverse complement strand
ATCATGGTCATTGAGATCTTCATAGCCCAAGGCAATGGCGTAAATGCGCTGCCGGAGCAAGGCAATGACATCATGCTCGATCCGCTCAGGGTCACGGAAGTCGGTAAAGCACGCCGCCAGACGCTTCGTGACGGGGAGCCTTTTCTCCAGCTCCCGAAGCAGCAGCACACCGGCATCCGAACTGAGGTTGCCGCCATTGAACTCGCCGATGACTTGACGGCGTCCCAAGCCGTGAAACTCGATGACTTCTGGGGTACACTTTGTATTCATAAGGCCGTTCTTGGTTATTGGTATAACTGTTTGATTGCACTGCAATTATACCAAAGGAGCGGCCTTTTTTGTGGGCGGGTGGTGAGAAATCCGGGCTAGTTTCCATCCACAAACACTAACCCATCTTTGTCACCCCCTCCCAACCCCCTCCGCCAATCAACAACTTGTTTTCAAAAAAATCACCGAGTGGCACTACAAAACGATCATTTTGTGAAAATGGGGCTCAGTGGATGTACTTGCGGATGCCTCCTGGTTGCTGTTCGATACCCAGCGCCTGGCAGATCTTCAGGTGCTGGCCTTCCGGACGGGTGGCCTTGCGCACGTGCAAGGTGTGCCCGTCAGGTTGTTGAAAGATTGCGGTGACTCGGACCTGACCCGAAAGCTGCTGACGCAGGCTGCGCCAGCTGGCGTGTATGCCTTGGTCCGCCAGCTGGCGACGCAGGATCTGCACGAACTGATAGGCCAGAACCGTAATGAACAGATGACCGTCGGCCCGCTCTTCCTTGTGATGAAAGACCGGACGCAGGCCCAGTTCGGATTTGAGTGAACGAAACACCGCCTCCAGATCAGTGAGGGTGATGTAGCTGCGCCAGAGGGTCTCCTCGTCCCAGTCGGTTTCACTGGAGCGCAGGCAATAGACGCCCGGATGGCTGATTGGGCCATGGGGGGTGGCCTTGCGCGTGTAGCGCAGTGCCACCGCCTTTTCGCCCTTGGCATCCGGGATCAGCTCGATGTCATAGTACTGGCCCACACCCCGGGATTTTTCCTTGAGTCGGCCAATACGCTCCCACAGCTTGTCGATGCGCTTGGTGGTGCGGGGTTTGGACAGGCCGGCGGCAATCTTGTCCAACGCCTGTTCGAAACGCTGGACAAAGCGTTCGCTGATCGCCTCTTCCTTCTTTGCCCGACGTTCGCTGTGGCAGTAGAGCCGCACCTCGGTTCCGTCCTCGGAAACCACCTTTTCCAGTTGCAGGGCCTCGCCGCTGGCATTGTGGATGGAGACGGCGCGCTCCGGATCGAAGCGCCGTTTTTGCTCGCGGCTGACCACCAGGTAGCGATAGCCCTGTTCCCGCAGCCAGACCAGATTCGCCTCGGTGGCGATG
>JALVBM010000028.1 GCA_027010665.1 Chromatiales bacterium | reverse complement strand
TGTCCACCCGCAACAAGCTGCGCATGATCGAGGCGGTGTGCGACTACCTGAACTCGGACATGCCCGAGCTGCGCCAGGTGCGCGCCGGCGAGGCGCCGGAGGAGGCCGATCCCGAGAGCGAGGCCATCCTGGCTGCCAAGATCGAAGCCGCCCGGGAACTGCTGCAGAACGTGAAGGCCCGCTGGGAAGGCATTCTGGCGCACATGGACGAACCGGCGGTGGCCCATCCGGAACTGTGGGCGGGCAAGCTGGACATCTCGCCCGCCGAGGACGAGACCTTCTTCGATCTGCTGCAACGCCGCGAGCTGCGCATTTCCTACCGACAGGCGGTGGAACGGCCGCTGAAGGACATCTTCTCGGGCAAGGAACTGACCGCGGTGCGCGACCGCCTGGACGCCATCCATGCCGAGATCCGCTCCTCGCGGCTGTTCGTGGCCACCCACATGCACGCCGGCGACGGCAATGTGCACACCAACATCCCGGTCAACTCCAATGACTACGCCATGCTGCAGGAAGCCGAGGCCGTGGTGGAGCGGATCATGCGCCTGGCCGAGACCCTGGGCGGGGTCATCTCGGGCGAGCACGGGATCGGGATCACCAAGATGCAGTTCCTGGATCCGGCCATCGTTACTGCCTTCGAGAACTACAAGCAGCAGGTGGACCCGCGCCAGCGCTTCAATCCCCGCAAGCTGCTACCCGGCTCTGGGCTGGATTCGGCCTATACCCCGTCCCTGCGCCTGGTGGAGCAGGAGGCGCTGATCCTCGAGGCCTCGGAACTGGGCAACCTCAACCAGATGGTCAAGGACTGCCTGCGCTGCGGCAAGTGCAAGCCGGTGTGCAACACCCACGTGCCCCGGGCCAACCTGCTCTATTCGCCGCGCAACAAGATCCTCGCCACCGGGCTCATCATCGAAGCCTTTCTCTACGAGGAGCAGACCCGGCGCGGGATCTCCCTGCGCCATTTCGAGGAAATGAACGATGTGGCCGATCACTGCACCGTCTGCCACAAGTGCCTGAGCCCCTGTCCGGTGAACATCGACTTCGGCGACGTGTCCGTGACCATGCGCAGCATCCTGCGCGCTCACGGCCGCAAGCGCTTCAATCCCACCGGCGCCCTGGCCATGTTGTTCCTCAACCTGCGCGACGCCCGCGCCATCGGCACCTACCGCAAGGTGATGATCGACTGGGCCTACAAGGCCCAGCGCCTGGCCGGCCGCAGCCTGCGCCGGCTGGGCCTGCTGCGTCGGCGCACACCCCGGGCCACCACCGGCAAGCCGCAGATCAGCGAACAGGTGGTGCAGTTCATGCGCTATCCGCTGCCGGCCTCGGTGCCGGCCCGGCCCATGCGTTCCGAGCTGGGACTGGACGATCCGCG
>JALVBM010000027.1 GCA_027010665.1 Chromatiales bacterium | reverse complement strand
GGACCGCGGGCGGCGGCCGCTGTTGTATCATGTGCGCCTGTTTTTTTCCGACCCCGAGACCGACTGCATGTTGCAACTCCGTGGCGGCCGCGCCCTTTCCGATTTCCGTCTGCACAAGCTCCTTTCCAGCCTGCAAGCCGAAGTTCCCGGCATCCGGGACGTCAACGCCGTCCACTACCATTTCGTGGAGGTTCTCCAGCAGCCCGACAGCGAAGCGCTGGCACGGCTGAAGGTGCTGCTCGACTATGGCGAGCCCGCCCGTGAGTTGCCGGCGGTGAACGAGACGGTGCTGGTGGTGCCCCGCCCCGGCACCATCTCGCCCTGGTCGAGCAAGGCCACCGACATCGCCCACAACTGCGATCTCGAGATGATCGAGCGAATCGAGCGGGGCGTGCTCTACGAATTCGTGGTCGACGACGAATTCACCCCTGACCAGTTCGCTGCCATTGCGCCATTGCTGCACGACCGCATGACCGAGGCGGTGTTCGCCAGCCTCGACGAGGCCGCCGCCCTGTTCGTGCATCACGAGCCGAAGCCCCTGCAGAGCGTGGACGTGCTCGGCGGCGGCCGCGAGGCGCTGGTGACGGCCAACCGCGAATGGGGCCTTGCCCTGGCCGACGACGAGATCGACTATCTGGTGGAGAACTTCCGCGCCCTGGGCCGCAATCCCACCGACGTGGAACTGATGATGTTCGCCCAGGCCAACTCGGAGCACTGCCGGCACAAGATCTTCAACGCCGACTGGATCATCGACGGCCAGCGCCAGGACCGTTCGCTGTTCGCCATGATCCGCAACACCCACCAGCAGCACCCGGGCCGCGTGCTCTCGGCCTACAGCGACAACTCGGCGGTCATCGAGGGCTTCACCGCGCCGCGCTTCTTCCCGGCGCCCGGCAGCGGCGAATACGCCCGCCACGAGGAGCCGGTGCACATCCTCATGAAAGTGGAGACCCACAATCATCCCACCGCCATCGCGCCGTTCCCCGGCGCCGCCACCGGCTCCGGCGGCGAGATCCGTGACGAGGGCGCCACCGGCCGCGGCTCCAAGCCCAAGGCCGGCCTGTGCGGCTTCTCCGTCTCCAACCTGAAACTGCCTGGCGGCCTGCAGCCCTGGGAGGTGGACTACGGCAAGCCGGATCGCATCGTCTCGGCGCTGGACATCATGCTCGAGGGCCCCATCGGCGCGGCCGCCTTCAACAACGAGTTCGGCCGGCCCAACCTGTGCGGTTATTTCCGCACCTACGAGGCAAAGGTCACCGGCCCGGCCGGCGAGGAAGTGCGCGGCTATCACAAGCCCATCATGCTTGCCGGCGGCGTGGGCAACATCCGCGAGGAGCACGTGGCCAAGGGCGAGATCCCGGCCGGCGCCCAGATCA
>JALVBM010000026.1 GCA_027010665.1 Chromatiales bacterium | reverse complement strand
TGATCTGGGCGCCGGCCGGGATCTCGCCCTTGGCCACGTGCTCCTCGCGGATGTTGCCCACGCCGCCGGCAAGCATGATGGGCTTGTGATAGCCGCGCACTTCCTCGCCGGCCGGGCCGGTGACCTTCGCCTCGTAGGTGCGGAAATAACCGCACAGGTTGGGCCGGCCGAACTCGTTGTTGAAAGCGGCCGCGCCGATGGGGCCCTCGAGCATGATGTCCAGCGCCGAGACGATGCGATCCGGCTTGCCGTAGTCCACCTCCCAGGGCTGCAGGCCGCCGGGCAGCTTCAGGTTGGAGACGGAGAAGCCGCACAGGCCGGCCTTGGGCTTGGAGCCGCGGCCGGTGGCGCCCTCGTCGCGGATCTCGCCGCCGGAGCCGGTGGCGGCGCCGGGGAACGGCGCGATGGCGGTGGGATGGTTGTGGGTCTCCACCTTCATGAGGATGTGCACCGGCTCCTCGTGGCGGGCATATTCGCCGCTGCCGGGCGCCGGAAAGAAGCGCGGCGCGGTAAAGCCCTCGATGACCGCCGAGTTGTCGCTGTAGGCCGAGAGCACGCGGCCCGGATGCTGCTGGTGGGTGTTGCGGATCATGGCGAACAGCGAACGGTCCTGGCGCTGGCCGTCGATGATCCAGTCGGCGTTGAAGATCTTGTGCCGGCAGTGCTCGGAGTTGGCCTGGGCGAACATCATCAGTTCCACGTCGGTGGGATTGCGGCCCAGGGCGCGGAAGTTCTCCACCAGATAGTCGATCTCGTCCTCGGCCAGGGCCAGGCCCCATTCGCGGTTGGCCGTCACCAGCGCCTCGCGGCCGCCGCCGAGCACGTCCACGCTCTGCAGGGGCTTCGGCTCGTGATGCACGAACAGGGCGGCGGCCTCGTCAAGGCTGGCGAACACCGCCTCGGTCATGCGGTCGTGCAGCAATGGCGCAATGGCAGCGAACTGGTCAGGGGTGAATTCGTCGTCGACCACGAATTCGTAGAGCACGCCCCGCTCGATGCGCTCGATCATTTCGAGATCGCAGTTGTGGGCGATGTCGGTGGCCTTGCTCGACCAGGGCGAGATGGTGCCGGGACGGGGCACCACCAGCACCGTCTCGTTCACCGCCGGCAGCGCGCGGGCCGGTTCGCCATATTCGAGCAGCACCTTCAGCCGTGCCAGTGCTTCGCTGTCGGGCTGCTGGAGAACCTCCACGAAATGGTAGTGGACGGCGTTGACGTCCCGGATGCCGGGAACTTCGGCTTGCAGGCGGGAAAGGAGCTTGTGCAGACGGAAATCGGAAAGGGCGCGGCCGCCACGGAGTTGCAACATGCAGTCGGTCTCGGGGTCGGAAAAAAACAGGCGCACATGATACAACAGCGGCCGCCGCCCGCGGTCC
>JALVBM010000025.1 GCA_027010665.1 Chromatiales bacterium | reverse complement strand
GCACGGATGAGGAGAAGGCAGCTTGATCAGAATGTTTTCTTGTTAAAGCAAGATTATCCTGCCCTATATCCGTCAAGGTTATAGGTCGTTATCGATCGCATTCTTCGCAGAAGCCACTGAGGTGTCCCGGGATTCATCATAAAGATGAAAACCGGATGGAGATCGTATCGTTCGAGCATTCATGTACCGATAGCAAGGTTGATGACATTGAGGGTCGGGTTGAGAAATACCCATTCAGAAAATTGATATCCAGGAGTTGTCTTGTCAGACTGGCGATATCTTGAGGATGCCGACCGGCATGACATGCAGAGTATTACGTGTTCGTCCACAAATACACTGTGGATATGGAAATTGTTTGTTTATTGAAGACGCGACGTACCATGTAATTGAAAATGAGTGAGTTTATGTTAAAAAATGGAATTTCGATATTGTGCAAGGATTCAAACCAGACGGCCAGGCACAATAACCATACAAAATCAATGGGGAACAGGATGTCAAGCACAAGAAATGCTTTCTTCTTGCCGCTCATGCTATTTATCTCCTCCATCGCACTGACGGTCGAGGCAGGCCAGACGGAAGACGCCGATGCCATTGCCCAGGCGAACAATCCCCTCGCGAGGATGCGCGCATTCAACCTGCACAATTACTATATCGGTGATCTTGCCGAATCCGATGACAGCGCAAATCAGTTCTGGTTGCGTTATGCGCAGCCATTTACGGTTGGCAAGACAAACTGGCTCATGCGCGCTTCACTGCCAGTTAATCAATACCCAGTACCACCAACAGGCACCAAGGAAACCGGCGTGGGTGACTTCAATATCTTTGCGTCCTATCTGTTCAATACGGCCAAAACGGATGTCAGTTTTGGCCTGGGTCCGTTGTTGACCATCCCGACGGCAACCAAGGAAGCACTAGGTAACGAGAAGTGGTCCATTGGACTTGCCAATGTGCTGTTCAATGCTGAATCGAAAGTCATTCAATACGGTTACCTTTTGACCTGGCAACACAGTTTTGCCGGTAACGATGAGCGCGAAACCGTAAACATTGCTGCGTTTCAGCCATTTGCGATCATGCAACTCGGTGGTGGTACATACCTGCGCACGACGCCCATCTGGGTGTATAACATCGAGAACGACAACTATAGTGTGCCTTTGGGGATAGGGCTGGGACAAATTATTCAACGTGGGGATACCGTTTATAACCTGTTCATTGAGCCCCAGTTTTCTGTGGCCGACCGGGGGGCAGGACAACCGGAATGGCAGGTTTTCATTGGTTTGAACATGCAATTCACGAAGTAATTCCATGTTTTCCAACTCACGTAACACATGACCGTTTTTGTTGGTCATTCTCATGACTGGCAGATTGTTTTCGAACCGAATATCATTCCCTTTCTGAATTCATGTTCTTTCGGTGATGTGTGCTCATGAGTGAAGTGGTGCTGATTACGGTCTCGGGCCATGATCGCCCGGGACTGACGGCGGCCCTGTCGGCCATCCTGGCCCGCTACGATGTTCCGGTCCTGGATATCGGCCAGTCGGTCATACACGATCGCCTGCTGCTGGGCCTGCTCATCGAAGCGCCAGACGAGGAGGGATGTGCGGTCTTCAAGGAACTGCTGTTCAAGGGCCACGAACTCAACCTGTCCCTGCGCTTTACCCCCGTCAGTCTGGACGAATACGAGCAATGGGTGGCAGCCCAGGGCAAGGCGCGACACATCGTCACCCTGCTCGGGCCACGTATTACCGCCAGGCACCTGGCCCGGGTGACCGAAGTGGTGGGGGTACACGGATTCAACATCGACCAGATCACCCGGCTGTCGGGCCGCATCTCGCTGCGCCATCCCGAGAAGAAGCCGCGCGGGGCATCCGTGGAGATATCCCTGTCCGGCGAGGTGGACGATGTGGCCGCCATGCACGCCGATTTCCTGCGCATCTCGGAAGACTGGGATCTGGACGTGGCGGTACAGGAAGACAACATCTATCGCCGCAATCGCCGTCTGGTCTGTTTCGACATGGACTCGACCCTGATCCGGACCGAAGTGATCGACGAGCTGGCAAGGGCCGCCGGGGTAGGCGAGCAGGTCGCGGCCATCACCGAGGCGGCCATGCGCGGCGAGCTGGACTTTGCCGAGAGCTTTCGCCGCCGCCTGGCTCTGCTCAAGGGGCTGGACGAATCGGTGCTGCGGGGCATTGCCGAGAACCTGCCCCTGACCGAGGGTGCCGAGCGGGTGATCCGGCTGTTGCGCCACTTCGGATACAAGATCGCGATCCTCTCAGGCGGCTTCACCTATTTTGCCGAATATCTCCAGCAGCGCCTGGGTATCGACTATGTCCATGCCAACCAGCTCGACATCCGGGATGGCAAGCTGACTGGCGAGGTGAAGGGCACGATCATCGATGGCGAGATGAAGGCCCGCCTGCTGCGCGATCTGGCCGAACAGGAAGGCATCAGCCTCGAACAGGTGATCGCCGTGGGCGACGGCGCCAACGATCTGCCCATGCTGGCCATCGCCGGCCTGGGCATTGCCTTCCACGCCAAGCCGCTGGTCAAGGCCCGGGCCCGGCATTCCATAGCCACCCTGGGCCTGGACGCAATCCTCTATCTGCTGGGGATGCGGGACCGGGAAATCGCCGAGCTGGAGCGACAGGTCCAGGCACCGTGAACGGGACCGAAGACGACCTGCGTTTCATGCGTCGCGCCCTGGCGCTGGCGCAGGAGGCCGAACGGCAGGGCGAGGTGCCGGTGGGTGCCGTGGTCGTGTTCGAGGGAGAAATCGTGGGGGAGGGATTCAACGCCCCCATCAGCGAGCACGATCCGACGGCCCATGCCGAAATCCGCGCCCTGCGCGCGGCTGCCCGGCGTCTCGGCAACTATCGCCTCCCGGGCACAACCCTCTACGTGACCCTTGAGCCCTGCGTCATGTGCGCGGGGGCCATGATTCATGCCCGCATTCAGCGCCTGGTCTACGGCGCCCGGGATCCCAGGACCGGCGCCGCCGGCAGCGTCTTTCACATCGCCGACTCGGAACAGCACAATCACCGGCTGGCCATCACCGGCGGCGTTCTCGCCGAAGAAAGCGCGGAATTGCTTCAGTCCTTCTTCCGCGCCCGGCGCTGACGCGCTATCCGGGGTGTCAGAAAGAACCCGTGGGCCATCCTGTCCATATGAAACCTTGCATTTTGCCAATCCCGCCCGAAAAGGCTTGCTCTGGCATTGGCCGGTTGTAAAATTGCTTCCTTTTCCGCAACTTGTGAGCATGCGAACCATGAAGTCCCTGTTTTACGCCTGTGCCCTGCTGGTGCTGCTGGCCACGAATCCCGTTGCCCATGCCGAGGATCTGGCCGCCATTCTCAAGCAATACCCGCCGGCCCCGGTGGAGATGACGCTGAAGAAGATCACGCCGCACACCTATTACGTTCAGGGCGCTGCCGGCACGGCCATCGAGAACGAGGGGTTCATTTCCAATGCCGGCGTAGTGATTACCGATCAGGGCGTGGTCGTCATCGATGCCCTGGGCACCCCGTCCCTGGCCGCCATGCTGCTCGAGCGGATCCGCCGGGTGACCGACAAGCCCGTCATCAAGGTGCTCATGACCCACTATCATGCCGATCACATCTATGGCCTGCAGGTGTTCAAGGAACTGGGTGCCGAGGTCATCGCGCCAAAGGGCGCGCTGGACTATCTCAACAACCCCAACGCCGAGGCCCGGCTCGAGGAACGTCGCTTTTCGCTGGATCCGTGGGTGAACGACATGACCCATCTGGTCGCGCCCGACGTGTACATCACAAAGAAGACCGTCCTGAACATCGGCGGCATGCGCTTTACCCTGACGCCGGTCGGCGCCGCCCATTCCGATGGCGACATGACCATCTTCGTGGAACCGGATCGCGTGCTGTTTTCCGGCGACATCATCTTCGAGGGCCGGGTGCCGTACCTCGGGGATGCGGACACCAGGCGATGGCTGGAGACATTGAAACAGATGGAAACCGGCGGCCTCACGGCTCTCGTCCCGGGGCATGGCCCGGCGGCGAAGGATCCTCTCAAGGCCATCCGCGCCACCCGGCGCTATCTGGAACGCATCCGCGAAGTCATGGGCAAGGCCGTCGAGGAAATGATCCCCTTCGACGAGGCCTATGCCAACGCCGACTGGTCCGAGTTCGAGAAACTGCCGGCCTTCGAGGCCGCGCATCGGCGCAATGCCTATCAGGTGTATCTGTCGATGGAAGAGGAACTGTTCGGGAAATGAAGGCACGGTGCCATCACACCGTGCCTTCCAGACTCAGCGTTCTCCCGTGACGCTGTAATACAGGTACATATAGGGCTTGTACAGGAGACGGTGCTTGAGCTTGTAGGAAACGGGCAATGCGGCAAAATTGGCCCAGCCATCACGATCGCCACTGTATGGATCGCTGCCATCGATAACTCCATCGCCATCCAGATCCACGAAATCGCCGACCAGGTTGACTTTTAGTCGGCCAACAAATCCTTCCCACATGTTGTGTACGTTGGTATATCCCGCCCGAGCCAGCAGGTTTGCCGCCAGAACACTGCGATAACCTGTACGGCACATGGTAATGATCAAGGTATCCTTTGGCAGATCCAACGCTTCTACGGCTTCCACGAAGTCCTCTGGATCGGCAGGAATGTATTCCCCTTTTGCCGGATCACGTTGCCGATTGTAGATATGTGGAAAAGGAATGCTGTAGGCTCCGGGCGGGTGACCTCCCACATATTCCTCTACGGTGCGTACATCGATGATAATGGGTTTGTGATCACCATCGTCATGATGCTTTCGATGGTGAGAACGGAACCGACGGTCCCGGGTAACGAGATAAGAGCGTGATGCGCTGATTTCGGCACGGTATTCCCGTGGCAGGATGTTGCTGTAGCGGTTGCCGTCATTGCCGTCTGCCAGAGCATAGGTGGTCGGCATTAACCCTGTTATGAGCAGAAAAGAGAGTATGCAGTTTCGCATGGTGGTTTCCTCCCGAACGGTGATGGTTTGGGCTGCACATCTTTGTTGATGCAATCAAGCGCTGTGATGTGCTTCACACTCTTGAGCCTAGTCTGTTGGGATGGAATCGCAACTCAATGGCGAAAAATACGAACAAGAGCTTATATCAACCCGCATATGCCAAGGATTGAGCCAGTCTGAAGAAGGCCAAAAACCTGAAACTGATTTTGCGCCTCGTATTCCCCACGCATGAGCCAGGTACCGGTGCACATGAATACTGTAGGAGCGGCGCCCTCGCCGCGATAAGCACCCTGTGCGTTGCAAAAAACCTGCACCAGCAAAATTTCAGGCGAGATTGATTCCGTGACCACGAATTAGTGGCTGCTGGATTGAAAACGTATAAAGAAAGGCAGGCTTCATGGATCTACCTGCCAAGGAGATGGTGAAAGAAAAAGTGATTAGAGTGCGGATGAAGAAAACACCAGAATGGACTTCGGCGTTTTCTCCAGCGGCGCTTCCCGCTTGATCTGCCAGCGCAGGATATCGTAGTAACTGCGAATGTTTTCCACATAGCGCACGGGCTCGTGTCCACGCGCGTAACCATGTTTCGTCTGCCGGTACCATTTCTTGCGTCGCAGGAGCGGCAGGCTTTCCTTGACATCGGCCCAACGGGTGGGATCCCCGCCGCGCTTTTCGGTGATCCACATGGCATCGCGCACATGACCATAGCCGACATTGTAGGCGGCCAGTGCCAGCCAGGTACGATCCGGTTCGGGAATGTCTTCGAAGCGGGCAATCAATCCTTTGAGATAACGGGCCCCACCGTCGATGCTCTGGGCTGCATCGGTGCGTTTCTCGATGCCCAGCTGACGGGCGGTCACCCGGGTCAGCATCATCATGCCCCGTACGCCGGTGGGCGAGACGGCCAGTGGATTCCAGTGGGATTCCTGATAGGCCACGGCCGCCAGCAGCATCCAGTCGAGTCCGGTGCGTCGTGCAGCCTGTTCGAACAGTTCACGATAATTGGGCAACCGACGGTTCACGTGGCGCAGATAGGTGGGCGTGCCGGCATAGTCGTAGTCGCG
>JALVBM010000024.1 GCA_027010665.1 Chromatiales bacterium | reverse complement strand
CGCACCAGATCGTTGAACAATGGGCCGAGTTCCAGGTTTATGACATAATCGAAGGGCGTTTGCCGGGAATGGTGAACGATGGCCCGCTTTCCGGCATTGAACGGCAGCGGCAGGCGCCGGTTCTTCAGTTCGTGCACCCGTTTGATGCGGGGATCGACAGCGAACAGGCTGCCCATGCCCGCCTTGGCGACCCACTCGATATGCACGTCCTCCCCGAACTCGATACGCAGGGGCTCGATGATGCTGGAGGCGCACACCGTATCACCGAGCGCGCCGGCACGGATGACCAGGACTCGAACGGGGCGGGAGACTTCGGGCATGGAGGCGGTATCGGCGGAGCCGGAACGTCGGACAGGACACACCCATCATAGCGCAGAATCCCAATTCCATGAAATTGCTCGAATTGTGCACCTCCGACGGTTTTGGTGGTCTGGAACTCTATGCGGCAAAGGTGGCCGATCACTATCACCGCCAGGGTGTATCCACGCTGGCCGTGGTTCAACCCGGTACCCTGCTCGACCGGCGCCTGGCCGAACAGGGCGTTCCCCGTCGCCACATCCGGGTACGTGCCCAGTATCTGCCCCTGCTGGCCGCCTGGCGACTGGGGCGCTGGATCCGTCAGGATGGTATCGACACGTTGCACCTGCACGCCCGGCGGGATCTGCCGCTGGCCGTGTTCGCGCGGATTTTCTCCGGTCCGGGATTGCGCATCGTCTATACCCGGCAAATGGCGCTGACCCGTCACAAGCGGGGTTTCTGGCACCGGTTTCTCTATCGCCATGTCAATGTCTATCTGACCATCACCCGCCGGTTGCAGGCCGATGCGCAGCGTTTCCTGCCACTACCGGCAGAGCGGATCCGGACGCTCTATTACGGCGTGCCCAAACCGAAACGGCCAACACCGGAAACCTGCACCCGAATGCGGGAGGAATTCGGTCTCGCACCGGACAGGTTCACGGTGGCGATCTTCGGGCGCATCGAGCCGGGCAAGGGTCAGCATCTGCTGATGGCAGCGATCGAGCGGCTGGTGGGAGAGGGCCATGCCATTCAGGCCGCCATCATCGGCCATGCCATGAGCGAGGCCTATCGGGAGGAACTGGAACAGCGGGTGGCGCAGGCCGGTTTGGCCGACCATATCCGGTTTGCCGGATTCCACCCACAGCCGACGACCATCATGGGCTGTTTCGATGCCATCGTGCTCGCAACCAAGGACGAGACCTTCGGCCTGGTGCTGGCGGAAGCCCAGCGGGCGGGGGTGGCCGTGATCGGATCCAATGCCGGGGGCGTACCGGAGATCATCGAGGACGGTAAAACCGGCCTGCTGTTCGAGTCACAGAACGCGCAGGATCTGACACGCTGCCTGCGGCGCCTGATGACGGAGG
>JALVBM010000023.1 GCA_027010665.1 Chromatiales bacterium | reverse complement strand
CTACGCAATTATTACTTCGAAAAAGCGGTCATTGCCGCTCATAGCAGGAAAAAAGGGATACATATTTACTATTCGCGCAACCCCGCCAACGGTTTTTCAGGTTCGGCGATGGTCGTTCTCGAAAACGTCAAAGGCGCGAATCAATTTATCCGTATCGACGCGAAGAACATGGCTTTCGAGCAGTTCCTGGCCATACTGGGTTCTCTTGACACGAACTTTGAAAATGGACAGGAGACTTACCGATGATTCACAAACGCATCACCATACTGCAATTCTGTCTGATCGCGTTGATAGCAATTTCAAAATCCCAGGCCCAGGAACTCACCGATTTACCCCTTACAATGGTTGTTGGGGATTTCACCCTGTCCCTGCCGGCTAATCCTGTAAAAATCGCTTCATCAGGAAATAATATCGTTGTCATCTGGAAAAACAGGCAGGGACTAATACTTGATCTTTTGGACCAAGCGCTTTTACAGAGTCCTGCGCGCTCCTCCCGGCAAATGCCCTTAAACAAAGTTCCCAGGCAGATTTTTTCCAAAGACAAGATTGACCCTGAAAACCCGTGGTCGGATTTCATCAAGCAGATGCGTCCGGTCTACTCTCATAGCGCGAGCGAGGTGGGTTCTTTCCAAAATGGGTTGGTCGAAGTGTTTTATTCAAACAGTCCATCACGCGGCTTTACCGGTTCTGCGATGGCCGTTATCCATCGCCAAAAGGATGCGGCTTACATCCTGATGATTGATGCCAAGCGCATTTCCTTCGAAACATTCAAAACGATACTTGGAACGATCAGGCCTACAACCCAGAGGTGAACATGGAAGTCACTGAATCTGAAGCGCGAGATGTGCGAACCATATTGATCGCCTTCTATGGACGAGAGGCAGAATCCTGGCCCATCAACAGCGAAGTCGCAAGACTCCTCGGAGAAATGTTGACTAAGAATCGCCGCTGTGCTGAGGCTATGGATCTGGTTCCCCGACCTGGAATAGTTGATCGCGCATATTTGCGAAGACAATTGGCCGGAATCGCCCGGCGCATACTGTCCGGCGACAAATCCTATCTCATCTGTGAGCGATTTCTTGCCCTGTCAATGAAAAGCCAGATTCGTTGGGCCAGCCAAGCCTACTGATCCAAGATCTTCGCCCTTGATTTCATCGAACCTGTAGCCATTCACGCTTCGCCGACGCGCACGATGATGACGATCGCGTCGTCCACCTCCTCGATGGACTCCACCACATGACCGTTGATGCGGCACCAGGCGGGGATGTCGTTCTTCACGCCGGGATCGGTGGCGGTGATGCGCAGGCGCTGGCCGGGCTGCATGCCGGCGATGGCGTCCTGGGTGCGGATCACCGGCAGGGGGCAGAGAATGCGGCGGGCGTCGAGTT
>JALVBM010000022.1 GCA_027010665.1 Chromatiales bacterium | reverse complement strand
CGCCCACGAGGCGCGGCGCGCCATCGTCGTGGGTGCGGGCCTGGCCGGGGCCACCACGGCTTTCGCGCTGGCCGAGCGCGACTGGCAGGTGCAGGTCATCGAAGCCGGAACGCGGGTAGCCGCTGAAGCCTCCGGCAATCCGGCTGGCGTGCTCATGCCGCGACTCAATGCCGACATGGATGCCGGCGCCCGCTTCCATCTGGCCGCCTTCCTGAACACCGTTGCCTGGCTCGAGGCTCTCGAAGGTCGTGGCTTCGATACCGGGTTTCATCGCAGCGGCGTGCTCCAGCTCGACATCCGTCGCCGTCATGTCCAACGCATCCACCCGGCCCTGCCGCCGGACGTGGTCACCGCCGTCGAACGCGAGGCCGCACAATCGCTCGCGGGCAGTCCACTGGCCGGGGACGCTCTGCTCTATCCCGCCGGCGGCTGGCTCTCGCCGCCGCGACTGTGTCGACAACTGCTGGCCCACCCGCGCATCGGGATCCGTACCGGACTGACGGTCGAACGTCTCGCCTTCGCAGACGACCGATGGCAACTGCATACGAAAACGGAAATCCTCGAGGCGCCGATCGTGATCCTCGCCAACGGTGCCGATGCCCTGCGTACGGTACCGGAACTGTGCTGGAACCTGCAGCTTGTTCGTGGCCAGCTCAGTTACCTGGAGGTGCCCCGACCGGACTGGCCGGCACTGCCCGTGTGCGGCGATGGTTACGTGACCCCCACCGAGGATCCGTTCCTGGTCATCGGTGCCACCTTCGAGACGTCATGCCATGACCCGGCCATGCGTGAAGCCGATCACCGGGCCAATCTGGACACGCTGCGCCAGAGCCTGCCGACGCTCGCCACGTATCCCGTCATCGGCGGCCGCGTCGGCTTTCGCACCACCAGCCCGGACCGTCTCCCCGTTCTCGGCGCCGTGCCGGATGCGGACTTTTTCCGCACGGCCTATGCCGATCTGCGTCATGGCCCTCACCGGCGTCCGTTGCCGCCCGCCCGTTACCTTCCCGGCCTGCATGTCACGACCGCACACGGCTCGCGGGGTCTCACCACCTGTCCGCTTGCTGCCATGCAACTCGCCGCCCTGCTCGAAGGTGAACCGCTGCCGTTACTGCGTGATCAGCAACAGGCCACGAATCCGGGTCGGTTTCTGATCCGGAAACTGAAACGCGGTACGGATTGTTGATCCACTACAAGACTTCTGGATGAAAAGAATCCGCCTGGTTTCACAAGGCGCATCAGCAACAGGATCGTATGCTTGGCAGGACAAGGATCGTTGTGCATCAGTCAGTCATGCACCCGACGACGAAAACGCTGGGCATCTTCGGCCATGTGATCGTTGTTGAACAGCACCCAGTGAGGCCAGGGTCCGGTCAGCCTTGCCTGCAACGCGTTCAGGTCGGTATCGGTGTAACGATAGCGATAATGGTAGGCCGGTCGGCCATGCAGGCGGAAGTAACGCAATCCCCGTCCCACCGGCTTGCGCAGGAACGGATCGACGACATGCACCAGGCGCAGATCACGCACGATGCGGCGCAACAGATCATCGGTCCAGGCATCCCCGCGCGGCTCGAAGGCCAGTCGTCGATCTGGCGGCCGGTCGATGGCCTCGAAGAAACGGTAGAGGCGCTCGAGATGACGCGGCTCGGGCGTGAAGGAACGAGGCGTCTGGAACAGGATGGCCTTGGCGTCCAGCGCCTCGGCCAGTTCACACATTCGTTCCCAGGCCATGCGCGTCACCGCGTTCCAGCGAAAACCGCCGCACAGGCGCAACTGCCGTTCTCCCAGCGGCTCCCGCAAGCGTCGATAGGTGGGACTGTGCGGCGCGTGGGTGATGAGCTGCCAGGCCTTGAGCGTGAAGACGAAATCCGCCGGCGCGGCCGCTCGCCAGCGCGCGGCAGTCCGGATCTGCGGGGGCTGATAGAAGCTCTGCTGCACCTCCAGGATGTCGAAATCCCGGAACGTCGCAGCCTGGCTTTCGGCAAATCCGCACGTGCCGACGCGCACCTGCCGCCGTGTCCTGGATCGCCTCACCATGCAATCACCCTCCTGAATGGCTGTTACGAATTCCACTACACCTTGGGTCATGCACGGAGTCCTCAATGCAGGTGGGGCGTGCCTGATGGTTGGTTCAGAATCACCAAATTGCCCTGGAATTCGGAACAGTTATTTAGCCTGAAGCATTCGGTTCAGCCACGATTCCATCTTCGGAATTATGCCATTGCGGGTATGTCCAACGACTTAATCTCCAACCCGGCGATACAAATTTCCCTGTTCGCCGCGGCTTTCGCCGATATAATGCAGTTTCGCCTCGGGTCACCGTCGTCGACGATTTCCCTTCCGAAAATTTCCCGCAATCACGGATCCTGCGTCCCGGTCATGGCATGACGATGCAAACGGAACTTCCCCGCTCACCCCTGGCCCGGTGGCTGTCGTTCGCCTGGCTGCTTCTGGCGGGGCTGGCCATCGTACAGCTTTACGGTCCGGCCCTGATCGTCATGGTCGAGCGCTGGATCCGCGAGGAGCAGTACAACTTCGCCTTCATGCTGCCCCTGCTGGCCGCCTACCGTTTTCATGTCACCCGTCATCGGCTCGTACCCGCCGGTCCGCCTTCGGTCACGCTCGTCGGCACCATCCTGCTGGTCGCGCTGGTTCTCGAAATCGTCGGTCTGGCCAGCTCCATCTTCTATCTGCAACACCTGTCGCTTCTGGCACTGCTGCTGGCCCTGGCCGTGTATCGCTACGGCACCCGCAATCTGCGCGTGCTGTTTCCCGTCTTCCTGTTCCTGCTCTTCGCCATTCCCCTGCCCTACGTGCTCGAGTCGGCGCTCACCTGGCGGCTGCAGGGCCTCTCCGCCGCCATCGGCAGAAATCTGATCGCGGCATTCGGCATTCCGGTCTTCCTCGACGGCAACATTCTCGAACTCAGCCAGCATCGCCTGCAGGTGGCCGAAGCCTGCAGCGGCCTGAACTATCTCTATCCGCTCATCGGTCTCGGCGTGGTCCTGGCGACGTTCGCCCCGCACAAGTCCCCGTCGTCGCGGATCGTCATCGTGCTCTCGGCCGTGCCCATCGCCATTCTCATGAATGGTCTGCGCATCGGCATTGCCGGCATCCTCGTGGAACGCTACGGCAAGGCGGCCGAACAGGGCCTTCAGCACTACTTCCAGGGCTGGGTGGTGTTCCTGATCTCACTGGCGCTCATGGCGCTGCTGGTTCGCCTGTTGCCGGACCGCATACCCGGCAAATCCTCATCCGCCGATGAATCACCCGCAACCCCGGCAACACCTGCAAGAGGGGCGGGCCGCGGCACACTCGCCGCGATGACACTGGTCCTGCTGGCCATCCTGCTCGCCTTCCAGGCCTTTCGCACCCAAAGTTCAATCCCGCCCGAACGCGAATCCTTCGATACGTTCCCGCCCCGCATCGCCGGGTGGCGCGTCATCCCCTCCCGCCTGGTTCCCGATCTGGTCGGTGGACTTGCCGCCGACGACACGCTGGCCGCCAGCCTGATCGACGGGCGACAGGACAGCGTCAGCCTGTTCATCGCCTACTACGATCACCAGGAGAGCGGCCGCTCGCCCCACTCGCCCAAGGTCTGCATGCCCGGCGGCGGCTGGGAGATCATGGACACCCGGCGAATCCGGGTGAACGCGAACGGTCGGCCCCAGCCGGTCAATCGCGTCCGCATCGTCAAGGGCAACGATACCCTGCTGGTCTACTACTGGTACTATGGCCGGGGCAAGTGGCTGGCCAACGAATGGCGCATGAAATGGGAACTGTTTCGGGATGCCATGCTCGGCCAGCCGACCAACAATTCGCTCGTCCGGCTCAGCACGCTCGTCCCGCCCGGTGATCCGGCAGACGCCGATCGCACCCTGCAACGTGCCCTGCGGGACCTCGCGCCCCTGCTGCCCCGCTATCTCGACTGACGGAACCGAACCATGCCCCGACTCATCGTTCTGCTTCTCTCCCTGATGCTGCTCATCGCCTGTTCCGCCGACGGCGACGATGCCGCGCGCTATTATCGGGATGCCCAGTCCCGGTTCCAGCAGGGCCAGTACGATGCCGCCGTGGTATTGCTGAAGAATGCCCTGCAACAGGCACCGGACGATCCCGAATACTGGCAGCTGCTGGCCGAGGCGGAAGAAAGACGGGGCAACCTGGCCGAGGCCTTCTACTGCCTGACCAAGGCCCTGGAATTCGATCCCGACAATCCGCAACTGCTGTTGCGGGCGGGCCAGTACTATGTGTCCGGCGGCAATCTCAAGCAAGCACTCACCATCCGTCAGAAACTGCAGCAGCTCGCCGCCGACGATCCCGATACCCGCCTGTTCACCGCGCTGGTGGATCTCAAGCTCGGCGCCTACGACCAGGCCCGGCAGACGGCGGCAGAAATCCGGCAACGCCAGCCCGACGACGATCAGGCGGCCTTCATCGAGGCCGCCGCGCTCATTGCCCTGAAGAAATACGATCAGGCGGAAGAACTGCTGAAACAGGCCGTGCAGCGTTTCCCCGAAAACCTGGCCCTGGCCACGTTGCGCTTCGAGAACCTGCAACGCGCCGGACGCATCGATGCGGCCCTGGCCGAAATCGATCGCATTCAGGCGGCCACCGGCCAGGCGGATCTCCTGCTGGCCAAGGCCGATCTGCTCGAGCGCAACGGGCGTCCGCAGGCGGCGGAAACGGTCTATCGACAGCTCATCGAGGCCCATCCCGAAAACGATCGCTATCCGCTGCAACTGGCCCGCTTCCTGTACCGCAGCGGACAGCCCGAACGCGCCTACACGGTACTGCTGGAACGCCTGGACCGCGACGCCCCGACCGACGAGCTGCTGCGCCTGTACGCCCATGTCGCCACCGCCACCGGCAAGACCGCCGAAGCGCGCCGGTGGCTGCAGCAGTTCGTTGACCGCGCCGGCGACGATCCGGCTGCCGACACGGCCCGCCTGGTCCTCGCCGGCCTGTGGCTCGAAAGCCGTGACATCGACCGGGCCGGGAAATTGATCAAGACCATCCTGGATCAGGATCCCGATACCTACGACGCGCTCATTCTCCAGGGCGAGATCCAGCGCCGGCGACAGAACATCGATGCGGCCATCGCCACCCTGCGCAAGGCCATTCACATCCGGCCCAATCAGAGCGAGGCCTGGCTGGCGCTCGGGGCGGCGCACGAGGCAGGCGGCCAGAACCTGCTGGCCAAGGACGCCTACGAGGCGGCCTACAATCTCGCCCGCCAGACACCGGCCGTGGCCTATGCCGTAGCCGCTTTCCATCTCCGTCATGGCAATGCCGAACGGGCCGAAGACATTCTGGACCGTCTGGACAACCTCGATACCCTGCCGGTTCGCTATGCCCTGCTCAAGGCGGCGGTCAAGCTCAGGCGCCGCAACTGGCAGGAAGCCGAAGCCCTGCTGAAAGCCATCGAACGCCGCCAGTCGGCGCCGCTCACGGAGGTCGAACTGCTCAAGGGCGAACTCTTCCGCCAGCAGCAGCGCTGGGAGAAGAGCATCGCCACCTACCAGCGTCTGGTCAGCAACTTTCCCGGTGAACAGCGACCGCTCGCCGCCCTGATCCGCAGTTACGTGGATGCCGGTCGCTTCGACGAAGCGGAGGAATTTCTGCGCTCGGTGATCGCCGTCTACCCCGACAACACCTATGCCCGCCTGCTGCTGGCACAGCGTCTGATCCAGAAACCGGATCATGCCGGCGCCGAGAAGCTCCTGCGTGAAACCCTGACCCGGGCGCCGCAGGAACCGATGACCTACATCATGCTCTCCCGCCTGTTGCGCCAGACAGGCCGGGCGGAAGACGCACGCAAGGTTCTCGATCGCTGGGACAACCGCCGGCGCTGGAACGCCGGCATCGTGTTCGAACAGGCGCGTTTGGCCGAGATGCGTGGCGCACGGGAGCAGGCCATCGAATTGTATCGCCGTATCCTCGAACACCAGAGTGGCAACGCCCTGGCGGCCAACAACCTGGCGAGCCTGCTGGTCGAGGGCCAGCCCACGCCGGAGCAGCTTGCCGAAGCGCTGCGCGTCTCCAGGCCGCTCGGCAAGAGCCTCAATCCCTATTTTCTCGACACCTACGGCTGGGTCCGTTATCGCGCCGGGAAGACGGAAGCCGCGCGCGTCGCCATCGGCCGGGCCATTCGCCTGTTGCCGGACGAGCCGGTCTTCCGTCTGCACATGGCCCGCATCCACATGGACATGGAACAGCCCGCGCAGGCCCGCGAGGAACTCGACCAGGCCCAGCGCCTGGCCCGTGAACGTGGCGACGAGTCGCTTCAGGCCCGGGCGCGCATCCTGCTCTCGGTCCTGGAGAAAAGCCCGGAGCGAACCGCCACCGGTTCGCCCTGAGTCCCCCTGCCGCCTTCGCGATTCGGATCCCGCTCCAGCACGGCCTCACAACATGATTCGTATCGACGGTTCGACAGGCGAAGGCGGCGGGCAGATCCTGCGCACAGCGCTGAGTCTGTCGCTGTGCACGGGGCAGGCCTTTCGCATCGAGCGCATCCGGGCACGCCGGCGCCGGCCGGGACTGCAGCCGCAGCATCTGGCGGCCGTGCAGGCGGCCGCGGCCATCGGTCAGGCCCGTGTGCAGGGTGCCGAAGCCGGCTCGGGTACTCTCGAGTTCGCACCGGGACCGGTCCGCCCCGGAAACTACCGTTTCGACATCGGCACGGCGGGCAGCACGACCCTGGTGTTGCAGACGGTGCTGCCACCCCTGATGCTGGCCGCCGCCCCTTCACGCGTGGCCATCGAAGGCGGCACCCACAATCCGATGGCGCCACCGTTCGAGTTCCTGCAACACGCCTGGCGCCCGCTCATCGAACGCATGGGCCCGCGGCTTGCACTGCAGCTCGAACGCCCCGGCTTCTATCCGGCCGGCGGCGGCCTGATCACGGCCGCCATCGAACCCGTTGCCCGCCTCGCGCCATTGCAGCTCGACGAACGCGGGCCCGTTCACGCGCTGCAGGCAGAGATACTCCTCTGCCATCTGCCACGCCACATCGCCGAACGGGAACGATCGATCCTGCAACGGGCCTTCGACATTCCCGAAACGCAGATTCGGATCCGCATCGACGACACGGCGCCCGGCCCCGGCAATGCCGTGAGCCTGTTCGTGGCGTCTGAACACGTTACCGAAGTCTTCACCGCCATCGGCCGCCGCGGCCTGCCGGCCGAGAAGGTGGCAGGGCAGGTCGTCACGGCGGCCCGGGAATACCTGTCCGCCGATGTGCCCGTGGGCAGGCACCTGGCCGATCAGCTGCTGTTGCCCCTGGCGCTGGCCGGTGAGGGCCGGTTCGCCACCCTGCCGCCCAGCCGCCATACCACCACCAACATCACCATCATCCGGCAGTTTCTCGATATCGATATTCGCTGCGAGGCCATCGATTCCCGACGCTGGCAGGTCCACATGCAACGCTGAAGCGGCCGGCTTGCTATCATGCCGCCATGGAAATGATCCTGCTGCTGTTCCTGGTCATCGATCCCTTCGGCAACCTGCCGTTCGTGCTGGCCATCCTGCGCCGGCTGTCCGGGCCGGCCTATCGCCGTGCGGTGCTGCGCGAGATCGCCCTCGCCTTCGTCATCCTGCTGCTGTTCGCGGCGGCGGGCGAGAGCCTGTTCGGCTATCTCAACATCAGCCAGTCGTCACTGCGCATTTCCGGCGGTGTCATCCTGTTCCTCATCTCCCTGAAGATGATCTTCCAGTCCTCGGAAGCCATCTTCGCCGATCGCTATGCCGAGAACCCCGTGCTGGTGCCCATCGCCGTACCCTCCATTGCCGGGCCGGCGGCGGTGACCACGGTCATGATCCTGCGCTCACAGCAGCAGGCCAGCCTGTCCGAGGTGGCGACAGCCCTGGCGGTGGTGCTCGCCGTCACCGTGCTCATCCTGCTGGCGGGCCGACCCATCAAGCGGATGCTCGGCGAGCGCGGCATTCTGGCCCTGGAAAAGTTCATGGGTCTGCTGCTCAATCTCGTTGCCGTGAACATGATCATGCTGGGCCTGTCCGACTGGCTGAAATGACCCGACTGCCCATCGACGACGTGCTGCCGGAACTGCAGGCAGTCCTGGCGGAGCACGACACCGTGATCCTCGAGGCGCCGCCCGGCGCCGGCAAGACCACCCGCGTGCCCCTGGCCCTGCGCGATGCAGACTGGCTGGCGGGGCGCCGGATCCGCCTGCTGGAACCGCGGCGGCTGGCGACCCGCGCCGCCGCCGAATTCATGGCCGGCGCCCTGAACGAGCCGGTCGGCCGCACTGTCGGCTACCGCATGCGCCTCGACAGCCGGACCAGCAAACAGACCCGCATCGAGGTCATCACCGAGGGCATCCTGACCCGTCTGCTGCAGGCCGATCCGTCGCTCGCGGACACGGGGCTGCTGATCTTTGATGAGTTCCATGAACGCAGTCTGGATGCCGATCTCGGCCTGGCCCTCGCCCTGCAGGCCCGCGAGCTGTTCCGCGACGAGACGCCGCTGAAGATCCTGCTCATGTCCGCCACCCTCGACGGCACCCGGCTCAACCGGGCCCTGCCCGATGCCGCCATCGTGCGCGCCGAGGGCCGACAGCATCCGGTAACGATTCACTACGACGCGCCATGGCGCCCCGGCGAGGACACCGGCGCGCGCATGATCGCCACCCTGCGCCGGGTGCTGGACGAAACCGATGGCAGCATCCTCGCCTTCCTGCCCGGCGAGGCCGAAATCCGCCGCGTGGCCGAGGCGCTCGAACCCCTGGTCGCCACGCGCCCGAACACGCTGCTGGCACCGCTGTACGGTCGCCTCGATGCGGCGGCCCAGCGCCGGGCCATCGCGCCCCCGGCACCCGGCACACGCAAGCTGGTGCTGGCCACCGACATCGCCGAGACCAGCCTGACCATCGAAGGCGTCACCGTGGTGGTGGACGGCGGCCTGGCCCGCAAGCCGCGTTTCGATCCGGCCACCGGCATGACCCGCCTCGAGACCCGACGCCTGTCCCGCGCCGCCAGCGTCCAGCGGGCCGGCCGCGCCGGCCGACTGGCGCCGGGCATCGCCTGGCGGCTGTGGTCCGAAACCCAGCAGGATCAGCTCGTGCCCCAGGACGAGCCGGAAATCCGCCAGGCCGATCTGGCCCCGCTCGCGCTGCAACTGCTGCACTGGGGCGTGGACGATCCGGCGGAACTGACCTGGATCGACCCGCCCCCGGCCGGCGCCTGGCAACAGGCGCTGGACCTGCTGCAGCGCCTCGATGCCGTCGAGACGACCGGCCACGGCCTGCGCCTGACCCCGCACGGGCAGGCCATGGCCGAACTGCCGGTGCATCCGCGGCTGGCCCACCTGCTGCGCGTCGGCCAGCGGCTGGGGCTGGCCACGCTCGCCGCGGAACTGGCCAGCCTGCTCGGCGAACGGGATCCGTTCCGGGAGGACGGCGCCGACATCGGCCGGCGCCTCGAACGCCTGCGGCACGCGCGCAAGGGACCGGCCGCACGCCTGCGCGAACAGCAGCGCCGGCTGCAACGTCTACTCGACGGCGAGCCCGAATCCCCGGTGCCCGACCCCGATCATCCCCGCTGGCTCGGCCTGCTGGTGGCCAGCGCCTTCCCCGAACGCATCGCCCGCCGCCGGGACGACAACGACACGGTCTACCAGCTCAGCGGCGCCCGCGCCGCCGCCCTGGCCGAGGACGATCCCCTGCGCGGCGAAGCCTGGCTGGCCGCGGCGCACGCGGGCAACCGCCAGGGGCGAGCGACCGATCGCATCTTCCTCGCCGCGCCCTTCGATCCTGAACTGCTGGAGGAACATCTGCCGGCGCTCGTCACCCGACAGGCCATCGCCCGCTGGGACGCGGCGGCCGATCGCTTCGTCGCCGAACGGCAACGCCGTGTTGGCCAGATCGTCATCGCCCGCGAGCCGGTGGAGGATCTGCCCGCAACGGCCCGGCGCGCGGCCCTGGTCGAGTTCCTGCAACGGCACGGTCTGGAGCGCCTGCCCTGGACCGACGATCTGCGCCAGTGGCAGGCCCGGGTGATGCTGCTGCACGAACTGGAACCGGAAGCCGGCTGGCCCGACGTTTCCGACCCGGCATTGCGGGATTCGCTCGACACCTGGCTCGGCCCGGCGCTCGAGTCGGTGCGCCGCGGCGCCGATCTGGCGCGCCTCGACCTGCGCCGGCACCTGCTGCAGGCCCTCCCCTGGCCCCTGCCGCAACGCCTCGACGAGCTGGCACCGGAACGGATCCGCGTTCCTTCCGGCGCACGACACCGCATCGACTATCTTTCGTCGCCGCCGGTGCTGGCGGTCAAGCTGCAGGAAATGTTCGGCTGCACGGAAACGCCGCGCATCGCCGGCGGCCGCGTTCCGCTGCAGGTCCACCTGCTCTCCCCCGCCCGCCAGCCGCTGGCCGTCACCCAGGATCTGGCCAGCTTCTGGCGCGACGTCTATCCGCAGGTGAAAAAGGAAATGAAGGGACGCTATCCGAAGCATCCCTGGCCGGACGATCCCCTGACGGCCAGCCCGACGGCCGGCACCCGCTCAAACCGATAGGTCGCGATTCTGCTCTCAGTGCACCACCGGCTCTTCGTCCGCCGTCGAACCCGCCCCGGCCGGGGTGCCGGTACGCTCGCCCGCCAGCAGGATCCGTTGTCCGGTGTGGTGGAACAGCAGCGCGAGCGTGACCCACAGATAGAGCCAGGGAGACGGATGGGCCCAGACGGCGAGCGAGACGCAGGCCGTTGCGGCCAGCACGGCAGCGGCGAAACGCGGCTCGCCATGGCGCTGCGCGGCATGGGCCACCACCAGGGCCAGCCACGAAAGAGCCACAGCGGCCAGCAGCATCCCCGCAAACCCCGCCGGCAACAGGGGCCAGAGCAGCGGCACCGGCCAGGCCAGCAGCAGATAGGCCAGCGAATCGTTCAGACGCTGCAGCCGCGAAGCGTCGGTTTCGTTTCCAGCGTGCGCTTCTGCCATTGCCGTTTACCTCGTCCTGTAGAGCTTGACGCGCTTGCCCGATGTATTCTGAACCCTGCGCCGGAATTCCGCGACCGCATCCGGCGACGATGACTCGAGACCCATGGCCACCTCGTATACCTTGCGCCAGCGCCGGAACGGCTTTTCGCCGGAAGCATGGACGCGCGCGGCCATCGCCGGGGTAAAACCGTTGAGTCCGGCCAGATCGCTTTCACTCATCTCGCTGATGAATACCGGTGTTCGCGGCGTACTGGTCGCCAGGCGGAACTCGCTGACCGGTATGGCGCTCACGTCCCGTCCCTGGCGATCCACGTTGCGTACGGTGAACTTCTTTTCGAACCGGTTGGACTGGTCACCAATCTCCCTGGCTTCACATTCCAGTTCGGTCGGCACGGTATGTTCCACCCTGAGGATGTTGGCGATGATCCGATCCTCGATCGTGGCGTTCTCCGGATCCGAAAGACGCGCAATCGCATCGCTGCGAATACCTCGGCCATATTTGGCCGTTACCGTGAAGTTCACCCGTTTGCGCTGCCTCAGCACGGCGTCCTTTACCGGCTCCTCGAAACCCCGCAGGTGGGACACGTCGGGTCCGCCCCGGTTGTTGGCCACCTGGGTCAGGGGCGTGAGATTCTGCCAGGTATCACCCGGTCCGCCCAGGTTGTCGTTCAGCAGATGGCCGCGCACATAGAACCGGTCGTTGCTGCTGTTGCTTGCGCCTTCCACGTTGAGGCGTCGCAGATATTGCCAGACCGGATTGGTGAGGCTGCTGTCGGGTGCGCTGCCCTTGCTGCCGATGTCCGCACCATCCGGCGCCTTGTCGGTCAGGCGTTCGACGTGCACCGACGTGCCGAAACCGTTGTAGAGTGTTCCGTACCTCGGCATGGTCGAGCGCGACTGATCCGGCGGCACGAGTCTTTCCGTTGCCGCCTGCAACTGTTCCATCAGCAACTGGATGGCCTGGGCCTGGCTTTCGGTGACCCCCGGATCCGTTTCCCCGGGACGCCCTTCCCTGGCCGCCGCCTGCATGGTCCTGTCCAGCTCGTCGGCAATCTGCAACGCGGCCTGCCGGTCCCGCTCCCGATCCGCGGGCACGTCCAGCCCCAGGACATAGTCCCGGTAGGTCTTCGGTTCCGAAGCGATCATGAGGCGGGCGTCCCGGCCACGACCCTGAATGTAGAGGCGGTGCCGTTCGCCGTCGGCCGTGGTGAAGCGGGCCTCCGCCCGCCACCATTCCCGCAGGCGACGGACGCCCCGTCGCACGGCCCCCGCGCCGCGGCGCAGAAGATTCAGGAAGGCCCGGCCGCCCCGGATCGCGCGGTCGATGAGCCAGTCGATGGCCCGATTGACCCGTTCGCGAATGCCCTCGACCATTTCGCCGATGCGCCGGCCGAGCCGGCCGAAGCCGAACTGGTTGGCGAGAAAACCGATGGCAACGGGAATGGCCGAGGCCAGCGCCGATTCCAGATAACCGGCTGCGGTGCCGATAGCGCCACGGGCAATGTCCAGCACGCCATCGAGCACCTTACTGACGATGGCCAGCATCTCGGCAAGATACTGCACGAACGATTCGATGGCACGATACAGCGCGATCAGGCTGTTCACGACGGCCATGATGCCGGTGGGATCCAGCAGGGTCATCAGCCGCGCCGTGGCGGTGGCAATCAGCCGGCTGCTCAGCCAGTTCACGATGCTCGAGACCACCATCGACCAAAGTCCGCTCAGGCGTTCCCTGAGCGCCCGCCACAGGCCAGCCGGCCCTTCCGTCAGCAGCGTGCGGATCCAGTCCCAGACACCGGTGGCCATGTCCAGCATGCGCCGCAGCCGTTCAACCCGTTCGCGGCCGATGCGCCGGCCCAGACGGTCGAGGATGCGCTCCAGGGTGATGTCCAGAATCTGCATGACGAAACCGAAGATGGAGCGGAAGCTCAGATCGGCCGGCGGCGTCAGTCCGGCATCCTGCAACTGGCCGAACAGCCAGCCGGTGATGCCGCCGAGCATGTGGCGGGAGAAGTTGTCGAAGAATCGCCCGAAACCGGCCTTCATGGCCTTCAGGACATTGATCAGGAAATCGATCGGATGCAGCAGGATCTGCCCGATGGCGCGGGCCGCCTTGGCGAGAATCGCCACCACCAGTCTCGGTGGCAATCCGATCAGCTCGAGCATCTTCGAGAAGAAGGTCCAGGCCGCACCGATCAGATCGCCGTCGACGAACACCTGACGCAGAATCCGCATGGCAAAGTCCTGCACGCGCTGCCACAGGTCCGGTATCGCCAGCAGCTGGCCGAACACGGGAATGCGCCGCAGGATCTGGTTGACCAGGAAGTCCTCGATGGGCTTGCGGATGCACTCGGGAATCATCCGCCAGAGCGCCTGGGCCACCAGCACTGGCAACTTCAGGAGATCCGTCATCACCTCGATCAGGCGTTTCACGGTCACCAGGATGCGGTGCAGATAGGGGCGCAGGAAATCGAACCCGCGCACCAGCCAGTCGAAGATCCCGGCCACCTTGTCCTGCGCCCAGCCGGTGAAGTCCCCGGCCAGCGTGTCGAACCATGCCAGCAGTCTGGCCAGCCAGTCCAGCAGATCGCTGCCGCGCAGGCGGCGCAGCAGGTTGCGCAGGCCGGCACTCAGCCCGCCCACCTTCTGCACCAGCCAGCCCTTCGCCCGCACCAGTCCGGCACGCACCAGGGTCAGCACCTGATCGATGGAGGGCAGGACCGATGCCAGGCGCTCGCGATTGCGGGCCACGCCCTGGCCGCCCTGCATGTCGCCCGTGCTCTGGTCGAGCGACTGCCCCAGGTTCTGCATGGACTCGCCCAGCTCGCGCACGAAGGCCGGCGGCAGCAGTTCGCCAATCCAGGTGACGGCATCCCGCACCGGCTCCCACAGCGGGCGGGTCCGCGCCTTCACCCAGTCCCATACCTCGCCGGCCTTCTTCGCCAGCCAGGCGGTCAGGCCACTTTCGCTGTTTGCCTTGCCATCGCCGCTGTCCCGATCCGATCCGAACAGCCGCTCCCTGATCCAGTTCCAGGCGGCCGCGATCCGCTCCCGCAGCGGTTTCAGCCAATCCCAGATCCGGCGCCCGATCCCCTGCAGCCAGTCCCACAAATCCCCGGCCATGCGTTTGATCCAGTCCACCGCCGGCGCGCCGAAGGATGACCAGACATCGCGGAAGAAATCCTTGACCGGCTCGAGCACTTTCTTCAGCCCGTCCCAGGCCTTGCCGAAGATTTCGCCGATGAAGGCGCGCAGTTCCCGCAGAGCCTTGAACAGAGGCTCGCAGTCGCCGCCGATCAGGGCGGCCATGATCCGGCTGCCGCGTTCGAGCAGGCCGCCAAAAGCCGTCAGCAGATTGCGCAGATGCGGCAGGGGATTGAGCCGTTTTAGCACGCCGACAACGCTCTCGAAGGCCTTCGAGACCTTTTCCTTGAGCCATTCGAACGGGCCCTTGCGCAGGATGGGTTCGAGATCGGGGGCATAGCGACGCACCAGCTTCCAGCCCTGTTCGGCGATGAAATTGCCGGCCTTGTCCACCAGATCACCGATGGCATCCACGGCTTCGGAAAGCAAGGGCACATACCAGCGCTGGACGGCCGGCGCCGAGCCGCCGCGCTGCTGCACCACGTGGGTCAGCTCGTGGGCCAGCAGACGACGACCGGCGAGTGTTTCCGGTTGCCAGGCGCCAGGGCCGAAAACGATGTGATTGCGCCAGGTGAAGGCGCGGGCGGCGATGCGGGTGGCGAGATCGGCCGCCTCGGTGTCGGTATGGATGCGCACATCGCGAAAGTCGGTGCCGAAACGCTGCCCCATGTCCTGTTGCAGTGTCTCGGGCAGGGGCCGGCCACGGGACGACAATGCGCGGATGCGCTGCGTCAACGCGTCTTCACTGTCATCGTGGGCCGGGGTTGTGGTGGACCCGGGCAGGCCCCGGATGTCAGGTGGCGAGCCCGCGACGGGAACGGCACCGCCCGGGTCCGGCACCAGTTCCTCGGCCACACGCTCGGCCTCGCGCTCCCAGGCATCCTCGGGCTGACTGACGGAGAGGGAAGGCTGGACCGGCAGGTTTCCGAGCGCCTGGCGCACCTGGCGCCGGGCGTCACCCGGCTTCCGGACGATGCTGTGAATGGCCCGGGCCGGCCGCGCCCGGGCAGGGGCTTCCGTCGTTCTGACGAAGGTTCCCGAAGCGGTCATGCCATGCTCAATCGCAGCCCGTGCATACGTCGTTCAGCGAGTTCAGCGCGCAGACGAACTGTTCCAGGCAATAGGCGCTGCCCGGGCCACGCCCGGAATCCCTGGTAAAATAATAGATATGTGACGCTTCATGAATGAGCGTAATGGCGCGCCCATCGGAAGTGTCCTGCCAGAAGGACGGACAGAGCCGAATTCGGCTCTTGCCGAGATTCACCCACGCGCTTGCTTCCCAACAAACCGTTCCCCGACATACCGGTTCCGGACAATTCGGCCCCAGACAATTGTAATAAAGCCAGTCACCGGCAAGAATTTTGCGAATGTTGCGATACCTGCGAATAATCAGTTCCACCGTACCAGGACCACGGCCGGTCCACGTACTGCGCCGAGACGGATCCAGGCGTAGACGCTGGCGCAGCTCCTCGGCAATGGTATCGGTAATAACCGACCAGGATGGGGGGTCGCCCGCACGTATACGACCGCGAATGTTTTCCAGCCGTTCGATGACACTGTCCAGCAACTCAACCGCCCGATTGGCTGCCGCCTGAATGGTGGCTACCGCCGCCGGTCCGTCAGGAACACCCATGACGGCAAAACCGGACCAGGTCGCGGGATATCCGTGACAGCTCACCCGACCCGGCACCACCCGCCTTTGCACCTGCGACAACCCGCGCCGCTGCTGCAGGACATGCACAAGCTCGTGGGCCAGGAGATGGCGCCCCTCCGCCGATTCCGGCGAGTAGGCGCCACGGGCAAAAAAGACATCGTTGCCCACGGTAAAGGCGCGCGCGCCAAGGGCATCGTTGAGTCTGGCCGCCGTGGTGTCGGCATGGACACGCACTCCCCTGAACGACGTTCCCAGCCGGGACTCGAAGAAACGGCGCGTGGTATTGGGCAGGGATTCGCCCCTGCCCTTGCGACTGCGTATGATCTGCGTGATGGCCGCAGGCGCGACCGTACCGCCCCGGCCATCCTTGGCCTGCACGGTTTCCTCCGGCGGCTTTTCCGCCTCCGGCGCGGGCACCGGCTCCGCGTTCTTCTGTTCTTCCTCTTCCGGTTCGGACGCGCCGTTCGGCTTCTGCGCAGCTTCCGCGGTCAGCGCTTCCGGTTTTTCCTCGACCGTATCCCCGTTGGCCTGGCGTTGCAGCATGCCATTGGCCGGCCTGCCGGCGATGGTGTCGGCGATGCGATCCGCTTCCTGCTCGAAGGCATCGTTCGGCGCGCCGACCTTCAGCGCCGGCTGCAGTTTCCCGCCCAGGGCGGCGCGGACCTGCTGCCGCACCCGCGCCCCTGTCAACGGATCCGGCGCCGCACCTTCGTGACGCCGCCGCCGATGCTGCCTTCGTGTGCGCAAACGCATGGCATAACCTCCTAGAAGCCGGTATTCACCCGCATCAGGTTGTTCGCATACAACCGGGATTCGGCAATGATGCGCGCCTCCGACTGCGTTGCGCCGGCGGCCATGTTGACGGTGAACATGAGCTGATTGGCACGCAGCCAGATCACGGCCACATTGTCGTCACCCGTGACCACCGCATTGAAATGGTTCCCCCGGCAGTCCAGTTGCACGGCGATGGCGCTGGAGCCGTCCTCGTCGAATGTCGAGTCGAGGATCTGAATGGTGTGAAAACAGGAAAATCCATCTCCCGATGCACCGCCATTAATCAGGCCACGCTCCACCTGACCAATCAGCCGACTGACCTGACAGTCCTGCAGGGTGAGACGGCCATCCCCAACCAGCGGGATGTCGGCGATGGTCTGAGTACCGATTTCAATCGGGTCCTGCGCCGCCTTGGTCTCGTTGGCGAGAATCAGTTCACCTTCGATGCGGTTGTGCTGCAGCGTAACATCAAGACCGGTGTCGAGAATCGTAAAAGCGGGTGAGATACCGGATTCCGTCAACAGCCCAATCAAGCCATCCAGCGATATCGCCCCTTTGCCAACCCAATCCACGTCCGTCGTATCCGCCGGCGCACTATTCAGGTAATCATACAAGGCGCCCGCACCCCACTTGCTGTAGGCAATCTCCATCGCCGTACTCGCGGGGACCAAATCGTCCACGGCGAGGTCCATCCCGGCATCAATGGACATGGCGGACAGAACAGATTTCTTCCCCCCCTTGTCGATGGCGTTGTCAGCAGCTTTACCGCTCTCAGCGTTTGCCTTGTTAACATTGACAGAGCCCACCTCCTTGCCGACTGCCGACCCCCCGGTTTTTGGCCAACTTCCCACCGCTCCGGCCAGATTCTTGCTCTTGACCTGCCTGGCGAAGCGCGTATTGTTTTCCAACAGGCCTCCTTCAGGAAAAAGTTTTTCCTGCGCCAATCCGCCCCTGATGTTATAGGTCAACTGCTTGCGGTCGTCCTCTGGCAATGCGGCCAGCTTCTCGGCAATGCTGCCCAGTTTTGCGGCATATTCAGGCGACCCGTCGACCAATTCCGGCCGCTCCTGAAATTTTCCAATTTCGGCAGCAACATCCGGCCCCACCAAATCTGGCGGAAACAACGGATCGAAGCCTTTATCAAAAAGAGAGCGAGTCCACGTGCTTTGCACATGATTGTCATGCCAGCGCGTACGCGGCGTGAGACCCGTGCCACGGATCTGTAACATGCTTGTCTTCGCTCTCTCTGTCCCCGAACGATAGAAACGACAACCCTGCACATCCAGCGCATTGCATTCGAAGATCAGCGTACCCTCGGGAGGCGAGATTCGCACTTCGAGATTCTGCAGGCGCACCTGCCTGATCGCCAGGCGGTTCCTCTCGCCAGCAATGACCACGCGGCTTTGCAGATCGCCAGCGCCGGTGATGAGCAGGAATTCCTTGCCGGTCAATTCGAGAGACGGCAGCGTGTGTTCGCCGGGCAGCAGACACAGCGAAAGTCTTTGCTGTTGCTGATCGGCGGCGAAGGCTTCGAGCAGGCCTTCCAGCGTCCCAGGCTCTACCGGAATGGCGCAGTAGTCCCGCTGGTAGGCGCACAGGCGTTCCAGGGCATCCTGAACCGTTCGCACATTAGTGTCGGCCAGTTCGGGACACAGATCGGTCTTGTCCAGGGGAACGTGCCGGGCATCCAGATCGCAGAGCAGACCATCGAGCACATCGCCCACCGTCATCCGCGCGTCGCCGTCGCGATCGGGCCACGATGCGTCCCCTTCGGCCAGCAGACTGGAGACGCCGTTCTTGCACTCTGGCAATGGATAGGCGATGTCCCGCGCGTCGATCGCGCACAGGGCATCGAGCGCGGCCTGCACGTTTTCGGCATCGGCGAAGAGGCGTTCACAGGTATTGTCGAAGCCCACGTCGGCCGCGTGCAGGTCGGACAGGGGCGGAAAGTTGCGTTGCCGGCGCTCGGCATCGTTCGGCGGGACGAGCTGGCCGGCGCCATCGGTCTGCCCCAAAACCATATAATGATGCTCGATGCCCTGCGGCGTCACGAAGACGGATTCATCGCCGAGCACATGGCTGCCCGGCGCGTGCTCGGCCTCGCGTACCGGCGTCAGCCAGTAGTCCCCGGCCACGAACGCCGCATCGGCCACCTGCAGGCGGCACACCAGCCATTCCAGATTGGCTTCCCAGACGCCGTCGGCGAACCGGAACCAGCCGTGTTGCTCGGCCGCAAGGGCATCGCTCAGTTCGATTCCGCGATCCCGGCCTTCGATCACCGTTTGCGCATCCGGGTCGAGGATGGCATAACCATCCCAGCGACGCACAAAGGCGTCCGGTGGAACCTTCTCGTCTGCG
>JALVBM010000021.1 GCA_027010665.1 Chromatiales bacterium | reverse complement strand
TCGATCGCTATGCTGCGATCATGAAACCGATTCTGACACTGTCGTGGGTGTTGCTGGCCCTGTTGCCCATCGTGACCAATGCCGAAGCCTGGATTGCCTGGCAGCGGGTCGGTGACCGCATCCCCGCGCCCATCGGCGGCAAGACGGGCGATCCGGAGCGGGGCCGCGCCCTGGTGGTCGATCGGCACAAGGGCAACTGTCTGGCGTGCCATGCCCTGCCGATTCCCGATCAACCCTTCCAGGGCGATATCGGTCCGCCGTTGCACGGCGTGGGCCTGCGCCTCACGCCCGCCCAGCTGCGCCTGCGGGTGGCCGACGAGAAGCAGCTCAATCCCGAGACCATCATGCCCGGCTATTACCGCGATCCCCGCCGTTTCCGCATGGTGGACTATCGCCACGAGGGCCAGACCATCCTCGATGCCCAGGAAATCGAGGATATCGTGGCTTTCCTGTCGACCCTGAAGACGCCACTGGATCCCGAGGCGGCCAGGCACCTCGCCACGCCGGTATCGTTGCCGCGCGACCGGCCGGTCTCGGGCTATGCCCTGCTCAACGAAAGCACACGGGAGATGCAGGACGACGAATTCGCCAATCCGGGGATGGCCGAAGTCGATCGGGGCCGCCGGCTGTTTCATCAGATCGGCAACAATGGCAAGTCCTGCGCGACCTGTCACGGGGAGGACGGCGCGAAACTGAACGCCCGGGCCATCGCCGCCTTTCCCAAATGGAATGCCGAATTCGAGGAACCCTTCACCCTGCAAAAGCAGATCAACCTTTGCTGGGAGGATCAGCTGGACAACGTGCCCTGGGTATACGACTGCACCGAGCTGGTCGCCCTGGAAGCCTTCGTGCGCTACAAGGCCCGTGGCGAACCCATCGCCGTGGATGTATCCGGACCCATGAAGCCCCATTACGAAGCCGGCCGGGAACTCTATTTCATGCGATTCGGCCAGATGGACATGTCCTGCCACCTGTGCCATGACGTGTACGCCGGCCATCACCTGCGGGGTCAGGTTCTTGGTCAGGGCCACGTGAACGGTTTCCCCGAATACCGTCTCGGGAGTGGCCGCATGACCAGCCTGCATCGGCGCATGACCGAATGTTTCGTGTCCTTCCGCGCCGAACCCTTTGACAAGGGTTCGGACGAGTTCATCGATCTCGAGATCTACCTGCACGCCCGCAGCAACGGCCTGCCCATTGAAACGCCCGCCGTGCGGTATTGAACATCGCCAGGCCGGGTGTGCGGCTCAAATGCGTTCGAGTCCCCGAACCAGATCGGCCTCGATGTCGGCCACGTCCTCGAGGCCCACGGCGATCCGGATCAGGCCATCGGCGATGCCCGCCTCGGCCCGCTCCTCGTCGGTGAGACGGCCGTGGGTAGTCGTCGCCG
>JALVBM010000020.1 GCA_027010665.1 Chromatiales bacterium | reverse complement strand
GAACGCACCCTACCCATGCACAGGGGTTTCCTCGTCCCTCGGCCCTGTTGTTTTGCGTTGAATCTTTCAATGCCCGTCGGTCGGGCAGCCGTTGTCCCTCACCTCAACTCGCGATTGCAGGGATGCTCAGCCCACCCAGCGGCGGGCGTTGCGGAACAGGCGCATCCAGGGCGCATCTTCATTCCAGTCGTCCGGATGCCAGGAATGCTGCACGGCGCGGAAGACCCGTTCGGGGTGAGGCATCATGATGGTCACGCGGCCGTCCGCGGTGGTCAGGCCGGTGATGCCCTCGGGGGAGCCGTTGGGGTTGAAGGGGTAGGTCTCGGTGGGGCGGCCGTGGTGGTCCACGTAGCGCAGCGCCACCCTGGCCTCGCTCACGGGGGCATCGAAATGGGCCCGGCCCTCGCCGTGGGCCACGGCGATGGGCATGCGCGAGCCGGCCATGCCGTCGAGGAGGATGGAGGGCGAGTCGGTGACCTCCACCAGGGAGAAGCGGGCCTCGAACTGTTCGGAGCGGTTGCGCAGGAAGCGCGGCCAGGCCTCGGCGCCGGGGATGAGATCCCGCAGCTGGGAGAGCATCTGGCAACCGTTGCACACGCCCAGGCCGAAGGTGTCGTCGCGGTGGAAGAAGGCCTCGAACTGATCCCGCGCCCGCTGGTGGAAACGGATCGACTTGGCCCAGCCGCCGCCGGCGCCGAGCACGTCGCCGTAGGAGAAGCCGCCGCAGGCCACCAGGCCCTTGAAGTCGTCCAGACTGACGCGCCCGGCAATGATGTCGCTCATGTGCACGTCGATGCTGGCGAAGCCGGCGCGGTCGAAGGCGGCGGCCATCTCGATCTGGCCGTTGACGCCCTGCTCGCGCAGGATGGCCACCTTGGGCCGGGCGCCGCCGGCGATGAAGGGCGCGGCCACGTCCTCGTCGATGTCGAAGGTGGTGTGCACCGACAGGCCCGGATCGTCGGCATCGAGCAGGCTGTCGAACTCTTCCTGCGCGCAGTCCGGATTGTCGCGCAGGGCCTGCATGCGGTAGCTGGTCTCGCTCCAGATCCGCTGCCAGTCGATGCGATTGCCGGCCAGGTATTCGCTGCCGCCACGGGTAAACACGATGCGCGAACCGGCCGTGGGGCGGCCGATCACGTGGCTGTGATGGCCAAGGCCGGCCTCGCGCAGGGCGTCGATGACCGCTTCGGTGTCTGCCCGGCGCACCTGGAGCACGGCACCCAGTTCCTCGTTGAACAGGGCGCGCAGGGGATCGTCGCCCAACTCGTCGAGCCCGACCGAAATCCCGCAGTGGGCGGCGAAGGCCATCTCGCACAGGGTGGCGAACAGGCCACCGTCGGATCGATCGTGATAGGCCAGCAGCCGGCCCTGTTGGTTGAGGGACTGGATGGT
>JALVBM010000019.1 GCA_027010665.1 Chromatiales bacterium | reverse complement strand
TCAGATCGAGGCGGTAGAGGGCCGGACCGATGAAATAATAGAGGTTGCCAGCCCCGTCCGTGATGCGGTCGCCGATGGCGTCGTTGATGTCCAGTGTCTGGAACGGCCCCAGAAGGCGGTCCGAGACAGCATCGTAGACGCCGATCGCATTGTCGATGCGAAGGGCGGCCCGGTTGACATGGCTGCCGATGCGGCTGGCGGCGACGGGGACGGCCGTCGCGCCCAGCACGGTTTCATTGCCGAAGTCCGGATCCAGGGCGACAAGCTGGCCGCTGGCGTTGATGGCCAGGATCCGGATCGTGGCGGCGTTTTCATCCTGGACGGTCGCGACGAGTTCACCCGCATAGGGGGCGGTCGTGGCGTCCATGTCCGCCGTGATGATGAACGGGCGGGCATCCGGATCCGAACAGTTGCCATTGCTTCCGGGCAGGCGCAAGCCGATGTATTCGTTCTCGGAGAACGAGAAACATGGCTCTGTCGTGGTCGTCAGGCTGGAGATCTGAACCGGCGCCGGATCGTCCGTCGTCGTCAGGTCGATGCGACGGAAACGGTCGCGGTCGAAATAGACGAGGGCGGTGCGGTGAAGGTTGTCTATCCGGCGGGCGGCCGGATCGTAGTCGTAACCGAACAGGGTGCGGGTAATTGTGGTCGGGTACGTGCTCAGCCGAACGATCCGGGTGCCGTCCCGGTTCACGACATAGGTGCCGTCGCCGGTGGTGTAGGCAATCCAGTTGGCGATCCGGCCGCCGGCGGGCGGGGTAACCGGACCGCTGCCCGGCGGATTGGCCGGATCGCTGCTGCCGCCCCCGCAGGCGGCAAGGAGTGTGAAAAGAGCAAGGAATGCCAGTCTGCGCATGGTGTCCCCTCCCTGGGTGGTTGTCGGGTGATGGTGGAAGAATAAAAAGTAAATCAGAAGCGGCCGAATCCGGGTATCGGTAAAAAGCATGAGGGCGGCTTGAAAAGCGCGTCCCCGGCAACAAGGTCTGGGGCATGGAGAGGGAACCCGGCTTTCTTTCGGACGCGGCTCGCCAGTCGGTGCTCGCGGATCTGCGACGGGACGAGGGCGTGCGGCTGTCGCTGCCGGACGGCTCGCGGCTGGTCTTCGATCGGCCGGTGCCCTTCCTGTGCGTGTACCGGCGTTCGCAACCGGAGCCGGATGCGGCCACCGAGTCCCTGATAACCAGCCAGTCGGCCTACCTGCTGCTCGCCCCGGAGGCGGACATGGCGGCGGTGAACGCGCTGCTGGCCGACATCGCGGCCGCGATGGTCGAGCGCTTCGACGGTTTCCTGCTGCTGGAATTCCGGCTGCGACCGGTCGAGGCGGGCGAGCGGCCGCCACATGTGTTTCGCATCGTGGCCCCCGCGCAGAATCCGCCAGTGCCCGTGCTGGAGGAAATGGAAGAGGCGCTGCTGGCCTGCACCATCCATCGCCGCACGCCGAAGGTCTGCGTGGACTATGTGGACGCGGTCCGGGCATCGGACGGAAAGGCCTTTGCGCCGTGCCGGCCGGGGCAGACCGGCGTGACCTGTCTTGGGCTGGAGGTGAGTCCCGTATACCGGGATCCGCACAGTGATGAAGTCTATGTCTTCGCCCTGGAGGCCTTTCGGCGGCGGCTCAACACGGCCCTCAAGCGCACCTTTCACGCCTTCGCCCATCGGTACACCTGTTACCGGCCGGCTCACTATCATGAGATGGGGCCCAGTCGGCCCGACGCAGAAGCCTTGCGCGTGGATCGCGGGCTGGCACGCATCAGTGCCGGCTTCGATCTGCTGCTGCACGTGACGCCGGTCAACGCCGAGGCCGCCTGGGAAGAATTTCGCCAGCACCGGTATTCCCGCACACCGACCTTTCTCTACCGGCCGCGGACCATCGCGCCGGGGCTGGCCAAGCGCCGGCTGTTCCGGCTGCCGCTGGAGCGCATCGAGGATCCCACCCTGGCCCGCATCCTCCAGGCCAAGCGCGACGAGCTGGATCGGCAGATCACCCTGGTGGCCGATCGCAACACGCCGCGCTTCCTGCCGGGCAGCCGCGCCCTGTTTGGCGATGTAGAGCCGGCGCTGGGGGCGCTGGCCGGGGAACTGCTGTCGTCCATCGATCACGATGGCCGCTCCGGGGGCGACATGCTCGACGCCGAAGCCTTCGCCCGCCGGGCGCGGGAAGAGCTGCGCCACTACCGGCAACAGGATCGCCGCTTTCGCTCCGGGGTGGCGGTGCGCGACGACATCGCCGGGATCATGGTCTCCCATGGCCGTTTCCTGATCGGTCGCGGCGCCCGGGTCGCCGCGTCGCGGGTGGGGGCGGCCCTGGCCCATGAGATCGGCACCCACATGGTGACCTGGCACAACGGCCGCCTGCAGCCCTTTCGCGAGCTGCAGGAGGGCATGGCCGGTTACGAGCCGATGCAGGAAGGGCTGGCGGTGCTGGCCGAATACCTGGTCGGGGAGCTGGAAGCCTCGCGCCTGCGCCAGCTGGCCGGCCGGGTCAGGGCGGTGGAGCTGATCACCGACGGCGCCGATTTCGTGGAGACCTTCCGCGTGTTGCACAGGGAATACGGTTTTGCCCCCCGGGCCGCCTTCATGATGACCATGCGCACCTTCCGCGGCGGCGGCTACACCAAGGACGCCGTCTATCTGCGCGGCCTCCAGCGCCTGTTGCATCGGCTGGCCAATGGTGTGAAGCTCGAGGATCTCTATGTGGGCAAGGTCGCCGACGCCTGGCTGCCCTATGTGGAGGAACTGCGCTGGCGCACCATCGTGCAGCCCCCGGCGGTGCTGCCCCGCTTTTTCACGCTGCCCGGGACCGACGCGCGCCGGCGTCGTCTGGCCGAGGGATTGACCGTCATGCAACTGCTGGAGGCCGCCTGATGCGCATTGGCATCATCGTCAACGACGTCTTCGAGGAAAGGTTCGGTTACACCACCACGCAACTGGCCATGGTGGCGGTGCGGCATGACCACGAGGTGTGGTACATCGACGTGGGCGACATGGCGCTGCGTCCTGACGATCATGTCCATGCCCATGCCGTCCGCGTGCCGCAACGATCCCACCGCAAGCGCCGGCCCTTTCTCGAGGAAGTCTGGGAGACGGCCCGGAATCACCGCGAGGAAATTGCGCTGCGCGACCTCGATGTGCTGCTGCCGCGCAACGATCCCAGTCTCGACGTCTTCACCCGGCCCTGGGCGCGCACGGCCGCCATCGACTTCGGCCGCCTGGCGGTGCGCGACGGCGTGATCGTGCTCAACGATCCGGATGGCCTGGCGCTGGGACTGAACAAGCTGTATCTGGAGTACTTTCCCGAGGACGTGCGCCCCCGTACCCTGGTGACCCGGGACAAGAGCGAGATCAAGGACTTCATCGCCGACCAGGGCGGCTACGCGGTGCTCAAGCCGCTGGCCGGCTCGGGCGGGCGCAACGTGTTCCTGGTGCGGCCCCACGACACGCCCAACGTCAACCAGATGATCGAGGCGGTCAGTCGCGACGGCTATTGCATCGCCCAGGAATACCTGCCCGACGCCATTCACGGCGACACCCGGCTGTTCCTGCTCAACGGCCGTCCCTTTGTGGTCAAGGGCCATCATGCGGCCATCCATCGCCAGCGGCGCACCGGCGATGCGGACATCCGCAGCAACCTGACCGCCGGCGGCATCGCCCGGCCGGCGCAGGTGAGCGACGCCATGCTGGCACTGGCCGAGAAGATGCGGCCGCGGCTCGAACGGGACGGCATCTTCTTCGCCGGGCTCGACATCGTCGGCGACCGGGTGATGGAGGTCAACGTACAGTCGCCCGGCGGGCTGATCGGCGCCGAGGACTTCGAGGGCATCAACTTCTCGGCCGCCATCCTCGAGGCCATCGAACGCAAGATCGCCTGGCGCAAGGCCCATCCGCAGACGCCCAATCGGGAACTGGCCACGCTGGAGGCCGCGCCCGATTAGGTCCGGTTCGTGTATCGCGGTATGATGAAACCCACAACAAAAAACACAACACGCTGACATGTTCCCCATCCAGGATTCCATTCCCGCCCGTTTCCCCCCCGTGATGATGTGGGCGCTGGTGGCGCTCAACAGCGCGCTGTTCCTGTTCGAGCTGAGCCTGCCGCCGAAGACGCTGGAGCAGTTCGTCTATCTGTTCGGCATCGTGCCGGCCCGCTATACCCATCCCGAGTGGGCACAGATCGTCGGCTTTCCACTGGACGACTACTGGCCGTTCCTGACCAGCATGTTCCTGCACGGCGGCTGGATGCACATCATCGGCAACATGTGGTTCCTGTGGCTGTTCGGGGACAATGTCGAGGACCGCATGGGGCCGCTGCGCTTCCTGCTGTTCTATCTGCTGTGCGGCATCGTGGCGGCCATCATCCACGTGCTGGTCAATCCCGACTCGACGATCCCGACCATCGGCGCCTCGGGCGCCATCGCCGGCGTGCTGGGCGCGTATTTCATGATGTTTCCGCATGCCCGGGTCATCGCCGTGGTGCCGATTCTGTTCTATCCGCTGTTCTTCACCGTGCCGGCGGCGGTGTTCCTGTTCGTGTGGTTCCTGATGCAGTTCCTTTCGGGCACCACGTCGATGCTGGGCGGTCAGCAGGTGGGCGGCGTGGCCTGGTGGGCGCACATCGGCGGCTTCGTCGCCGGGATGTTGCTGTACCGCCCGTTTCTCTCGCCGGAACGCAATCGTCCCTGGCACCCCGATGAAATCGGGCCGGCCGAGGCCTGGGGGCGCAAGGTACTGGATGACGTCAATCGTCGCACCAAGCGATAATCAGGAGGCACGACATGGATCCCTTTTCCCTCATCTTCTGGCTGTTCTTCATCCTGGTCGCCCTGCAACCGGTGATGCGGCAGCGCATGCTCGAAGCCAGCCGGACCCGGCTCATCGCGCGACTCGAGGAGGAGCGCAACTCGCGGGTGATCCTGCTGGTGCACCGGCAGGAAACCATGAGCCTGCTGGGCTTTCCCCTGATGCGCTTCATCGACATTCATGATTCGGAAGAGGTGATCCGGGCCATTCACCTCACCGACAAGGACACGCCCATCGATCTGGTCATTCACACGCCCGGCGGCCTGGTGCTCGCCGCGCTGCAGATCGCCCGCGCCATCGCCCGCCACGAGGGCCGGGTGCGGGTCATCGTGCCCCATTACGCCATGTCCGGCGGCACCCTCATCGCGCTGGCGGCCGACGAGATCATCATGAGTCCCCATGCCGTGCTCGGACCGGTGGATCCCCAGCTCGGCCAGCAGGCCGCCGCCTCCATTCTCAAGGTGGTGGAGCAAAAGCCCGTCGAGAAGATCGACGATCAGACCCTGATACTCGCCGATCAGGCCGCAAAGGCCCAGAAGCAGGTCTGCGACGCCGTGAGCGAGCTGCTGGCCGACAAGCTGCCGGAAGACGAGGCCCGGGCCCTGGCCGAGAAGCTCAGCATCGGCACCTGGACCCACGACTATCCCATCACGCCGGAACAGGCCCGCGAATTCGGCCTCAACGTCAGCACCGACATGCCCGAGGCCTTCCTGCAGCTCATGTCCCTCTACCCCCAGCCGGTCCAGCACATCCCGTCCGTGGAATACCTCCCCGGCCGCCGCGAAGCCAGCGAACAACAGCGCACCCGACGCTGACATCCACAAACGGGGGCATACGCCCCCGTTCGCCCACGCTTGCGGACAAACCCGATAATTTGGCACTTGCCACGTTTTTCCTCGTCCCTCGCACCTCGGCTTTGGCATCCTGCGTCGCTCTATCTCCTGCATCCCTGCAGTCGTCGTCCCTCGCCACTGTGTTTTTGATGTTATGATGCGCGCCCTTTTTGTCCCCGCATTTCTCCCCGAGGTCGTGCATGTTCCAGCTGGGTTGCGCCAGTCGCGTCTGTTTTCGCAATGAAATTCTCTCCGGGCTCACCGTTGCCCTGGCCCTGGTGCCGGAGGCAGTGGCCTTCGCCTTCGTCGCTGGTGTCGAGCCGCTGGTGGGGCTCTATGCCGCCTTCATGGTGGGGCTGCTGGCGGCCATCTTCGGCGGCCGCCCGGGCATGATCTCCGGGGCCACCGGCGCCATGGCGGTGGTCATGGTCTCGCTGGTGGCCGAGCACGGCGTGGAATACCTGTTCGCCACGGTGGTGCTCACCGGCCTGCTGCAGATCGGCGCCGGCGTGCTGCGCCTGGGCAAGTACATCCGCATGGTGCCCTATCCGGTGATGCTGGGTTTCGTCAACGGCCTGGCCATCGTCATCTTCCTGGCCCAGCTCCAGCACTTTCAGGTGCCGACGGCTGACGGTGCCAGCGAGTGGATGCGCGGCCCGGCGCTGTGGATCATGCTCGGGCTCATCGCCCTGACCATGGCCATCATGCATTTTCTGCCCCGACTCACCGGCGCCTTCCCGGCCGCCCTGGCGGCCATCATCGTCGTCTCCCTGCTGGTGATGGGCTTCGACATCGATACCCGCACGGTGGGCGATCTCGCTTCCATCGAGGGCGGCCTGCCGAGCTTCCACATTCCGGGCGTGCCGCTGACCTTCGAGACCCTGAAGATCATCTTTCCCTATGCCGTGATCCTGGCGGCGGTGGGCCTCATCGAATCCCTGCTGACCCTGAGCCTCATCGACGACGTCACCAACACCCGCGGGCGCGGCAACCGGGAATGCGTGGGGCAGGGGATCGCCAATACCGTCACCGGTTTCTTTGGTGGCATGGGCGGCTGCGCCATGATCGGCCAGAGCATGATCAACGTGAACTCGGGTGGCCGCCAGCGCCTCTCCGGCATCGCTGCGGCGCTGTTTCTGCTGGCCTTCATCCTCTTCGCCTCCGACCTCATCGAGCGGATCCCCATGGCCGCCCTGGTCGGGGTGATGTTCATGGTGGTGCTGGCCACCTTCGAGTGGTCGAGCCTGCGCATCATGGGCCGGATCCCGCGCACCGATGCCTTCGTGCTGGTGCTGGTCTCGGCGGTGACCGTGTTCACCGATCTGGCCGTTGCCGTGGTGGTGGGCGTCATCGTCTCGGCCCTGGCCTTTGCCTGGGAACATGCCCGTCATATCAACGTGAAGTCCTGGGATGAGCCCGACGGCACCCGGGTCTATGAACTCCACGGGCCGCTGTTCTTCGGCTCGGTGAAGAACTTCCTCGATCTGTTCCATCCCGAGGACGATCCGGACGAGGTGATCATCGAGTTCCAGCACTCCCGGGTGGTGGATCATTCCGCCATCGAGGCCATCGACACCCTGGCCGAGCGCTACATCCGCGCCGGCAAGCGCCTGCATCTGCGCCATCTGTCACCGGAATGCCGCGAGCTGCTGAAGAAGGCCGGGGATCTGGTGGAAGTGAACGTGCTGGAGGATCCGCAGTACCACGTGGCGGACGATGCACTGGCGTGATGGCGGGTAGCGGGTAACGACCGGTGGCTCACGTGTGCCCGGTGATGACACCGCGATACAAAAATCCGCTTCAGTCCGGCTTTTCGAGTTCCTTCAGGAAGTGCCGGCGCAGGTTTTCCATTTCGGTGGCGAGTCTTTGCTGCAGTTCCGTTTCCAGTTCCGATTCGAGCAGGGTCAGGGCGCGGCCGTAGAAGCGGTCGAAGGCTTCGCGGACCTGTTCGGGCGACAGGGGCGGGACGGATGCCGCTTCGTCCGGCGACGAGGCGTCCGGCAGGGGCGAGACGTCCACGTAACGGGGCACCAGCTTCTGCACGTCGCTCTCGTACAGGGTGGCCACGAGCGGCGTGGTCTTCACCCAGATCCGGTCGTTCCAGGCGAACTTCTGGCCGATGGCAAGGGACTGGAATTTCATCCCGGCATTATAGCCGAAGGCCGTCGAAGCCCCACTGGCCCACCTTGCGCCCGGCAAGGCGGCTGGCGGCCTCGATCGCGGCGGGCAGCGTGCGGCCGGAAACCAGGGCGTCGATGAGCCCGGCGATGAAGGTGTCGCCGGCGCCGACCGTGTCCACGACACGGGGCGGCGGAAAGGCCGGAACGTGCACGGGCTCGCCCCGGGGCGCAAAGCCCCAGGCGCCGGCTTCGCCCCAGGTGACGACCAGGATGCCTTGTGGGATCTGCGGGCGCAGCGCCGCCGCAAAGGCCGCGGGATCGCTGAATCCCCTGGCCGTGACCAGCGCGCGGGAGGCGACGATCACGTCGGCCAGCGGCAGCAGGGCGTCGAAGCCTTCCCGATCCTTTTCCATCTCCAGGGAGACGGGCTGATCCACGCGCCGTTCGCGCACCGTTTCCATCATGCAGCGGGTCTGCTCGACGTTGCGCCCCTCGAAGTGAAACCAGTCGAAGGTCTCGAGGGGAAGCCGGCGAAAGTCGCCACAGGCCGGCTCCGGAAGATTCCGGTGGTGCACGATGGTCCGCGAGCCGTTGCGGGCGTTGACGAGGATGCAGGACAAAGGCGAGTCGCCCTCGACCACGGGACAGCCATTGATGTTCACGCCGCGGGCACGAAGATCGTCGCGGATCTGTTCCCCGAAGGCATCATCGGCGAACAGACCGAAGAAGCGCGGTGCATGCCCCAGGCCCGCCAGCACGCAGGCGGTGTTGGCAGCGTTGCCGCCGCGCACCATGCGCCGGCCTGCGGCACGCATTTCCTCGTCCTCGCGGGGAAAATGATCCACCGTCTGCACGATGTCGAGCGTGGCGTTACCGGTCAGCAGGATGGCGGCCATGGTCGGATGACCTATTCGGGTGGCCCAACGGGCCGGATCAGATCCGGCCCGTCATGGCGGGGATTGTTCACGCGCCGGCTGACCGGATACATCTCCAGCCGTTCCGGCGGCAGGGGCGCGAGCAGATCCTGCAGGGCGTCCGCATCGGTCTGCGCCGGGTCCAGCCAGCGATCGTAGTCGCCGGGTTCGAGGATCGCCGGCATGCGATCGTGCAGTTTCGCCACCGCCGGATTGGCCGGCACGGTGATGATGGCGAAGGAATTGATCAGACGATCGCCTTCCCAGTAGTCCCACAGCCCGGCGAAGGCGAACAGGGGATCGGTGGCCGGACGAATGTACCAGGGCTGCTTGCCGCTCTCGGTCTTCTGCCATTCGTAGAAGCCGGTGGCCGGCACCAGGCAGCGGCGGTGACGAAACGGCCCCCGCCAGACGGGCTTCTCCGCCAGTGTCTCGGCCTTGGCGTTGATCAGGCTGTAGCGGGTCTTCGGCTCCTCGGCCCAGTGCGGAATGAGCCCCCAGCGCATCAGGCTGCAGGTGCGCCCGTCCGGCGCCGGCCGGGTGATCACCGGCACGTCCGAATCGGGCGTGACGTTGAAGCTGGGTTCGTACTCGGGTACCGGGCCATCCACCTGAAACCACTCGGCAATGAACCCGGGCCCGGCCGCGATGGTGTAGCGTCCGCACATGGGGGTATTTCAACGCAAGGGGGTGATGGAGGCAAAGACTATTTGAGCCGTTGGTTGAATTTCCCCATGTAGGAGCGGCGCCCTCGCCGCGATAACACAGGGCCGAGGGACGAGGGACGAGGTTATCGAGGTCGAGCAACCCCGTTTTTTCTCATTCCTGTATCGATCGTGACAAGGGCGGCGCTACCACAATCCTTCACTCCTCCACTCGCCCGGCCCACTGCCTTGCATATTCATACATCACGATGGAAGCGGCGATGCTCACGTTCAGGCTCTCGGTCTGGCCGAACAGCGGGATGCTCAGGCACTGCACGTCGGGGTAGTTGGCCGGATCGAAGGTGATCCCCAGGCCTTCGTTGCCGAGGATGAAGGCGGCGCGGCGGGGGAGTTCGCATTCGTCGAGGCGGTTTTCGCAGCCGGCCTCGAGGCGGAACAGGGTATAGCCGGCCGCGCGCAGTTCGGCATGGCTGTCGCGAAAGTGGTCGTGGAAACGGGCCGGAACCTTGCGGAAGGCGCCCTTGGCCGGGGCCGGATCGAAGGGTTCCGAGCCGATCAGGTGGATGGCATGGGCGCCGAAGGCCTCGGCCGAGCGGAAGATCTTGGGGATGTTGAAGCTGGCCTTGAGGTGATCCAGTACCAGCACGAAGTCGTGCGGGCCGGGCGTGGCCAGGCGGTTGCGCAGGCGCTCCTTCTCGTAGCGCTTGAGGGCGTTGCGCAGATAGCTCTGACGGGCCTTGCGTTCCTGACGGCTGACCATGACGTGTTTTCGGATTTCCCGGGACCGGACATGATAGCCTTCCGGACTCCGGATTGCGGCAAATCCCGCATGAAACACAAGGTTGAAATATAAGAATACGCTAATATACTAGCAAAACAGTCAGACATTTTTCTGGAGAGAACAGCATGCACTGGAACATCAAGGAAATCGAGGCCCCGGAGCTGGCCCGCTGGATGGAAGAGAAGGGCGACGATCTGCGTGTCATCGACGTGCGCGAGATGGGCGAAATCGCCGCCGGCACCATTCCCGGCGCCGAGCCGATGCCCATGGCCTCCATCCCCCTGCGCATGAACGAACTGGATCGGAACAAGGACACGGTCTTCATCTGCCGCAGCGGCGCCCGTTCCGCCCAGGTCTGCATGTTCCTGCAGCAGCAGGGCTTCGACAACGTCTACAACCTGCGCGGCGGCATGTTCGGCTGGGCCCGCAGCGGCCAGCAGATCAGTCTGCCGAAGACGGCCTGAAGGGGATAGTCCTGCTGGATTGCGAAAGCCCCCGGTCGGGGGCTTTTTTGTAGGTCAGTGGAAAAAACACGGAGGACACGGAGGCACGGAGGACGCGGAGATTGTCTGTTTTTTTGTAGGAGCGGCGCCCTCACCGCGACCCATGCAGGGACGAGTAGCTAGGGACGAGGGACGAGGAAAAACGGGGTCGGTGGCTTCGATAACCTTTGGCCCACGCCGCTCGTTCCTCGGCCCTGTCTTGTCGCGGTGAGGGCGCCGCTCCTACATTTAAACCCTTTGCGTCCTCTGCGCCTTCGCGGCTCCGCGTTGGGTTTTTACCCGTTCGCCCTCTCGAGCAACGGAAAGATATGCTCGTCCTCGTACTGCACCCGGTTGCGGATGAGGTTGAAGATTTCGCGGCTCTCGCGCAGCAGGTCCTCGTGTTCCGAGTCGGAGACTTCCGGCTGGCACCAGCGGCGCAGGTAGGTGGAGAAGCGTTTCTTCAGGGCCCGGGCGCTGTCGTGGAATTCCTGGACGACCCGGCGGGTGGCCTCGTCGTCGTGGCGGGCCAGTTCCTGGTAGAGGGTGTTGTCCTCGAACACCAGATGCAGCCAGACCTTCTCCTTGAAGCGGCTCATCAGCTCGCAGACCACCGGGTTGTTGTGCAGGTGGGCATGTTCGACCAGCACGGCGAGCACCTCGCAGAGCTGGGTGATTTCCTGGTTCTGTTTCTTCAGTTCGTCGAGGGTGTACATGTCGGCGTCCGGGCTGGGGGAATGGGGGCATTATACCCCGCCCGCTCCGGCGGGGCCGGTTTACCCCGATACCGGCAGGGATTATCATAGTTCGCTTCGTTGCGTGCGGCCCGGGCCGCGGGTGAAAACACTGTCATGACCATGAAATACAAGACCGACGACCTGCGCATCACCGCCATGAGCGAGGTGGTGCCGCCGGTGCAACTGCACCAGGATCTGCCCGTCACCGATGCGGTGAGCCGGCTGATCTTCGATACCCGCACGGCCATCCACAACATCCTGTTCGGCCGCGACGACCGGCTGCTGGTGGTGATCGGTCCGTGCTCGGTCCACGATCCCGAAGCGGCCATCGAATATGCCACCCGCCTGGCGGCGCTGCGCGAGGAACTGGCCGACGATCTGCTGGTGGTGATGCGGGTCTATTTCGAGAAGCCGCGCACCACCGTCGGCTGGAAGGGCCTGATCAACGATCCGGACCTGGACGGCAGCTTCCGGATCAACAAGGGCCTGCACATTGCCCGCAAGCTGCTGCTGGACATCAACGGCCTCGGGGTTCCGGCCGCCACCGAATTTCTGGATCTCATCACCCCCCAGTACATCGCCGATCTGATCAGCTGGGGCGCCATCGGCGCGCGCACCACCGAGTCCCAGGTGCATCGCGAACTGGCCTCCGGCCTCTCCTGCCCGGTGGGCTTCAAGAATGCCACCGACGGCACCCTGCGGGTGGCGGTGGACGCCGTCCGCGCCGCCAGCCAGCCCCACAATTTCCTGTCCCTGACCAAGGCCGGCCATTCGGCCATCTTCGCCACTTCCGGGAACGAGGATTGCCACATCATCCTGCGCGGCGGCCGCGAGCCCAACTACGACGCCGCCCACGTGGCCGAAGCAGTGAAGGAACTGCAGGCAGCCGGGGTGCAGGACCGGCTGATGATCGACTTCAGCCACGCCAACAGCCGCAAGGAATACGCCCGCCAGATCGAGGTGGGCGAAAACGTGGCCGGCCAGATCGCCGCCGGCAACGCGCACATCATGGGCGTGATGATCGAAAGCCACCTCAAGGCCGGCCGCCAGGACGTGGAACCGGACAAGCCGCTGGAATACGGCAAGTCCATCACCGACGCCTGCATCGGCTGGGAATCCAGCGACGCCCTGCTGCGCGACCTCGCCGACGCCGTCCGCCAGCGCCGGGAGCGGGCGCAGGTGGCTTGAATCGGGCCCGGTTTTCCAGGTGGCTGCGAAGAACACGGAGGACACGGAGGCACGGAGAACACGGAGGGAATGATTGTGGGAGCGGCACCCGTGCCGCTACCCATTCAGGGATGAGTAGCGAGGGACGAGGAAAAACGGGGTCGGTTGGTTTCGTTAACCTTGGCCCTCGCCGCTCGTTCCTTGGCCCTGTCTTGTCGCGAGGGCCGTTCCTACAAAAACCAAAATCTCCGTGCTCTCCGTGCCTCCGTGTCCTCCGCGTTCCTTCCACCCACCCATAAAAAAAGCCCCCAATCCGGGGGCTTTTTCGTTCCGGCCATCTCGCGCCGACTCAGGCCGCCATCGCCTTTTGCAGTTTCTTGATGGCGTTGTTTTCGAGCTGGCGGATGCGCTCGGCCGAGACGTGATACTTGTCGGCGAGCTGGTGCAGAGTGGCCTTGTTCTCGGTCAGCCAGCGGGACTGGATGATGTCGCGGCTGCGATCGTCCAGGGTCTGCATGGCTTCCTGCAACTGTTCGTGGTTGTGGGCTTCCCAGTCCTCGGCCTCGATGATGCGGGACGGCTCGTTCTGCACGTCCTGCAGATAGGAGACCGGGGAGAAGGTCGGCTTGTCGTCGTCCGAGTCGGGCTCGTCGAAGGCGATGTCCTGGCCGCTCATGCGGGATTCCATCTCCAGCACGTCCTTCGGCGTGACGCCCAGATCGCGGGCGACGGTCTCCACTTCCTCGTGGTTCAGCCAGCCCAGGCGCTGCTTGGCGCTGCGCAGGTTGAAGAACAGCTTGCGCTGGGCCTTGGTGGTGGCCACCTTGACGATGCGCCAGTTGCGCAGGATGAACTCGTGGATCTCGGCGCGGATCCAGTAAACGGCGAAGGACACCAGGCGCACGCCCACCTTGGGATCGAAGCGCTTGACCGCCTTCATCAGGCCGATGTTGCCTTCCTGGATCAGATCCGCCAGGGGCAGGCCGTAGCCGCTGTAGCCCCGGGCGATGTGCACCACGAAGCGCAGATGGGAAAGAATCAGCTTCTGGGCGGCGCCCAGGTCACCCTGTTCCTGCAGACGGGTGGCCAGCTCCTTTTCCTCCTCTGCGCTGAGCATCGGAATCGAACGGGTGGCCTGGATGTAGGCGTCCAGGTTCCCGGCCGGTACAGCCAACTGCATTTCAAGGTTCTTGTTCATGATTCTATCCCCCGTGGAAGAATGGATTTCGAGTTTAGCACTCGGGTCCTTAGAGTGCCAATCCGGGGGAAAGTTCACACCCGCGGGGGCATTCTGTCATTGATCGGCGTCAAGTGCCGCCGTTTCAAGGGGGATTTCGGCCTCGTGCCAGGGGGAGAGCCGCGGGCCCCGGGGGGTGCAGAGCTGTACCTGGTTGCGGCCGGCTTCCTTGGCCGCGTAGAGGGCCTGGTCGGCCCGGGCCAGGAAGTCGGAGATGTGCAGATCGGGGAAGTCGGCGGTGCCGGCCACGCCGACGCTGATGGTCACGTCCACGCCGGCGGGCCGGCGGGCTTCCACGTCGCGGCGCAGGGCTTCCAGGCGGGTGAGGATCTGCTCCTCGTTGCAGCGCCGGGCGAGGATGCAGAATTCCTCGCCGCCGAAGCGCACCACCATGTCGTCGGGGAAGCGGGCGTTGAGCACGTTGCCCATCTCGGCCAGCACGTGATCGCCGGTGATGTGGCCCTGGGTGTCGTTGATGCGCTTGAAGTGGTCGAGATCGATGATCACCGCCCAGGTGGGCTGGTTGGCGGGGTCGCGCAGGAAGGCCTCGCCGTTGTCCACCAGGTAGCGGCGGCTGTGCACGCCGGTGAGGCTGTCGGTGACCGCCACCCAGCGGATCTTCTCGGTCTGGGCCTTGAGGGCGTCGTACTGGTGCTTGATCAGCAGCAGGGCCCGCACCCGGGCCAGCAGGATCTCCTCGACGATGGGCTTGGCCACGAAGTCGTTGCCGCCGGCGTGGAAGATCTCCACCTGGGTCTGCAGATCGTCGGCCGAGGTCAGCAGCAGCACCGGCAGTTCCTGCTGGGAGAAGTGGAACTTGGCGCGGATGGCGTGGAGCAGATCGCCGCCGGTCATCTCGCCCACGGTGTAGAAGTCGGTGATCACCATGTCGAAGTGCTCGGCGTCCTCGGGTTCCTCGCGCATGCGCGCCAGCAGGCGGTAGGCCTCCTCGGCCGAGTCGGTGTGGTGGAAGGTCAGGCCGTGCTTCTCCAGCAGCTTGCCGGTGACGGCGGCGGAGGTCTTGCTGTCCTCCACGAACAGGATGTGCCCGGAGAGACCGGAGTTGCGCTGCAGGAAGCTCTTGATGAAGGCGCCGAAGGCCTTGTAGCCGTTGGACTTGTCGAAATAGTCGGTGACGCCGGCCTCGAAGCCCTCGCGCAGCAGGCGGCTGTCGGCGTCGCCCGAGACCACGATCACCGGGGTGTAGTGGTGATGGGCCGATTCGCGTACCCGCCGGCTCAGGGCCAGCCCGTCCATGTCCGACAGCAGCAGCGCGGTGGTGATGAGATCGAACCGGCCCTTGTCCAGCTCGGCCAGGGCGGCCTCGCCGCTGGCGGCGGTGACCACCTCGGTGTGTTCCAGCTCCTCGCGCAGGATGCGGGAGAGGATCTCGCGGGTCAGGGCCGAGGTATCGACGACGAGAATGCGGGTGCCGGTTTCGTTCATCACGCTCCGGGGCCAATACCCCTGATGAGAGTCATAGCTTGTATCCTATGACAGTATCGGCAGAAGCACGCGGCAGTTTATCGGAAATTCGCCCCGTCCCGTCCGGCGTGTCAGGCGGGCTCGATTTCGCGCAGATGGCGGCCCACCGCCAGCCAGGAGCCGGCCAGCCCCAGGCCGATGGCGAGCAGCAGCAGGATCAGCAGTTCGCCACCGCCGAGCCCGGCCAGGCGGAAGGGGCTCTGGTAGAGCCCGGCCAGCCGCTCCACGGGCCCGGCCAGCACCCACAGGGCCAGCCCCACCAGCGCGGCGGCGATGAGGCCCCCGAACAGGCCGTACCAGAAGCCGGTGTAGAGGAAGGGGCGGCGGATGAAGGCGTCGGTGCCGCCGATCAGCTTCATCACCACGATCTCGTCGCGGCGGTTCTGGATGGCCAGACGGATGGTATTGCCCACCACCAGCAGCACCGCCAGCCCCAGCAGCAGGCCCAGCACCAGCACCCCGCGGCGCACCAGATCCATGATCACGTACAGGCGCTTGACCCACTGCATGTCCAGCTGGGCCAGCTCCACCGGGCCGTACTGGCGCAGCCGGCCCAGCAGTTTCTCGGCCGCCTCGGGGGTGGCCGCCTCCGGCCGGGGCCGCACCACCAGCACCGAGGGCAGGGGATTCTCGTCCAGGGCCTTGAGGGCGTCGCCGAAGCCCGACAGGCGCTCGAACTCGGCCAGCGCCTGGTCCCGGGGGATGTAGTCCACGGCGGCCACCTCGGGGCGGCGGCGAATGGTCTCGGCCAGGCGCCGGGCCCGGGCGTCGCTGACGTTCTTCTTCAGGAACAGGGAGATCTGGGTGGCGCCGTCCCAGCCGCCGGAGAGACGCTGGGCATTGTCCAGCAGCACGTGCAGGCCGGCGGGCAGGGCCAGGGCGATGCCGATCACCGCGGCGGTCATCAGGGTGGCCAGCGGCGTGCGGCTGAGCTGGCCGAGGCTGTAGAAGAACACCTGCAGGTGGCGCAGCAGGTGCACGCGCAGGGCGGCCAGCGGCGCGGCCATCAGGCGGCCTCCGGGGCGGGCGCCGTGTCGCCCACCAGCCGGCCCTCGCGCAGGGTCAGGCGCCGGTAGGGCAGGGACTCGACCAGGGCGATGTCGTGGGTGGCCACCAGCACGGTCACCCCCACCCGGGCGAAGTCCTCGAAGATGCCCATGATCTCGCGGGACAGCTCCGGATCGAGGTTGCCGGTGGGCTCGTCGGCCAAAAGCAGTGCGGGCTTGTGCACCACCGCGCGGGCGATGCCCACCCGCTGTTGCTCGCCACCGGAGAGGGTAATGGGAAAGGCCTTCTCCTTGCCCAGCAGGCCCACCTTGTCCAGTGCGGCGCGCACCCGCTTGCCGATCTCGCGGTGGGGCACGCCGGCGATCACCAGTGGCAGGGCCACGTTGTCGAACACCGTACGGTCGAACAGCAACTGGTGATCCTGGAAGACGATGCCGAGGCGGCGGCGGAAGTGGGGGATCTGCCGGCGCTCCACCCTTGAAGTGTTCTGGCCCTGGACGATCACCTGCCCGCGGGTGGGCCGCTCGAGCAGGGCGATGAGCCGCAGCAGGGTACTCTTGCCGGCGCCCGAATGGCCGGTGAGGAAGGCCATCTCGCCCGGGCGCTGGTGGAAGCTGACGTTGCTGAGCGCCTCGTGGCCGCCCGGATAGCGCTTGACCGCGTTGGCGAAGCGGATCATGCGGCGTCGCTCTCGCTCTCGTCCGCGAACAGCGCCTCGACGAACTCCGCGGCGTCGAAGGGGCGCAGATCGTCGATGCCCTCGCCGATGCCGATGAAACGGATCGGAATCTGCAGTTCGTTGGCGATGGCGAAGATCACCCCGCCCTTGGCGGTGCCGTCGAGCTTGGTCAGGGTGATGCCGGTGACGCCCACCGCCTCGTTGAACTCCCGGGCCTGGCGCAGGGCGTTCTGACCGGTGCCGGCGTCCACCACCAGCATCACCTCGTGGGGGGCCTCCGGATCCAGCTTGCCCATCACCCGCCTGACCTTCTTCAGCTCCTCCATGAGGTTGGACTGGGTGTGCAGGCGCCCGGCGGTATCGGCGATGAGCACGTCGATGCCGCGGGCCCTGGCTGCCTGCAGGGCGTCGTAGATCACCGAGGCGCTGTCGGCCCCGGCATGCTGGGCGATGACCGGCACGTCGTTGCGCTCGCCCCAGGTCTGCAACTGCTCCACGGCGGCGGCGCGGAAGGTGTCGCCGGCGGCCAGCATCACCGACAGGCCACCCTTCTGCAGCTTTTTCGCCAGCTTGCCGATGGTGGTGGTCTTGCCGGCGCCGTTGACGCCCACCATCAGGATCACGAAGGGCCGCTGATCGCCGATTTCCAGCGGCTGGGAAACCGGCTCGAGGATGGCCAGCATCTCCTGCTTCAGCGCCTGGTACAGGGCCTGGGGATCCTGCAGTTCCTTGCGGGAGATGCGGGCGGTGAGATCGTCGATGATGCGGCGGGTGGTCTCCACGCCCACGTCGGCGGTCAGCAGGCGGGTCTCCAGCTCCTCCATGAGCTCGTCGTCGAGGGTCTTGCGGCCGAGGAACAGGCTGCCGAGGCCGCCGGTGAGCGAGCTGCGGGTGCGGGACAGCCCGGCGCGCAGGCGGGCGAGCAGGCCCTTGCGCTCGGGGGCCGGGGCTTCGTCGGGAGTCTTCTTCTTGCGGAAACTAAACATGCCGGAACGGGTCTATTGCGGGGCGTGACCGCCAAATGGCGCACGCCGGACATTCGAAGGATGGGTTATCCTACCATCCCGCCGCCGCCCTGCGGAAAAGAACAACCCGGAACCGCGATTCCGTCAAGGACAATCCATGCTCAAGAAACTGCTGCTCGTCGCCCTGCTGTGGCCCGCCCTCGCCCTGGCCCAGGTCCATGAATTCCGCCTCGACAACGGCCTCAAGATCCTGGTGAAGGAAGATCACCGCGCGCCGGTGGTGGTGGCCCAGATCTGGTACAAGGTGGGCGCGTCCTACGAGCACCTGGGCATCACCGGCATCTCCCACGTGCTCGAGCACATGATGTTCAAGGGCACGGCGAAGCATCCCGCCGGCGAGTTTTCGCGCATCATCGCCGAGAACGGCGGGCGCGAGAACGCCTTCACCGGCCAGGACTACACCGCCTACTTCCAGCAACTGGAAAAGAGCCGCCTGCCGGTGAGCTTCGAGCTGGAAGCCGACCGCATGCGCAACCTCACCCTGCCGCCCGAGGAATTCAAGAAGGAAGTGGCCGTGGTCATGGAAGAGCGGCGCATGCGCACCGAGGACAAGCCCACGGCCCTGACCTACGAGCAGTTCAACGCCGCGGCCTTCGTCTCCAGTCCCTACCACAACCCCGTGATCGGCTGGATGGCCGATCTGAAGAGCCTCACGGTGGACGATCTGCGCGACTGGTATGCCCGCTGGTACGCCCCGGACAACGCCACTCTTGTGGTGGTGGGCGACGTGGATCCCCAGGCGGTACTGGAACTGGCCCGGCACTACTACGGCCCGCTGCAGCCTTCGAAGGTCGCACCGCCCAAGCCGCGCACCGAAATCGAACAGAAGGGCCCACGCCGCATCACCGTACGCGCGCCGGCCAAGCTGCCCTATCTGGTCATGGGCTGGCAGGCGCCGGTGCTCAACACCGTCGAGGACGAATGGGAGGCCTATGCCCTCGAGGTGCTGGCCGGGGTGCTGGCCGGCGGCGACAGCGCCCGCCTGCCGAAG
>JALVBM010000018.1 GCA_027010665.1 Chromatiales bacterium | reverse complement strand
ACTAGGAACTAGGAACTAGGGACTTGGAAAAACGGTTTTTTGGCTTCGATGAGTATCTGCATGGTTGTATCTCCTCTTTGTCTTTATGGTCTGTTTACAAACTTTTTCAGTCTGAATCTGACTCTCCAGTCTTTCTTCCCCCCTCACCTCGTCTTTCCTAGTTCCCAGTCCCTAGTTCCTAGTTCCTGATTAAACATAGAAACTGGACGCCAACGTCCCGATGATCAGGTTCCAGCCGTCCACCAGCACGAACAGCATGATCTTGAACGGCAGGGAGATGATCATGGGCGAGAGCATCATCATGCCCATGGACATGAGCACCGAGGCCACCACCAGGTCGATGATCAGGAAGGGGATGAACAGCAGGAAGCCGATCTGGAAGGCAGTCTTGAGTTCGGAGGTGACGAAGGCCGGAACCAGGACGGTGAAGGGCACGTCGTCGGGGGTCTGGTATTCGGCGGACTTGCCGATGCGGGCGAACATGGCGATGTCGGCCTCGCGGGTCTGGCCGAGCATGAACTGGCGCAGGGGCGCCTTGGCCCGTTCGGCCATCTGTTGCAGGGAGATCTGCTCGTCCAGATAGGGTTGCAGGGCCTCGCCATAGATGCGGTCGAACACCGGGGCCATGATGAAGAAGGTCAGAAACAGGGACAGGCCGATCAGAATCTGCGAGGACGGCGCCTGCATCAGCCCCAGGGCCTGGCGCAGGATGGACAGGACAATGAGGATCCGGGCAAAGGAGGTCATCATCAGCAGCAGCGCCGGCAACAGGGTCAGCGCCGTCATCAGCGCGACGATCTGCAGGCTCACGGTCCAGGTCTCGCCGCCGTTGCCGTCCGGCGTGACGGTGATGGCGGTCATCCCCGGCGCCGCCAGTACGACACCCGGCAGCGCGAACAGCAGCAGGACCACCGCCCAGCGTCCCTTCACTTGTCGCTCCCCCGTTTCATGGCCGCCTCGAGCCGGGCGGCGAAACCGCTCTTCGGGTTGTCTTCCGGTACCACGATGGGTTCGTCGAAGACGTGCAGGGTGCGGATCTGGCCGGGCGCCACGCCCACGATGAGCTGCTTGTCGCCGGCCTGCAGGAGCACCACCCGCTCCCGCTGACCCAGCGAGACACCACCGAGAACCTTCAGTACGCCGGCACCGCTGCCCGGCAGGTTGCCCAGGCGGCGCATGAACCAGGCCATGCCCAGGATCAGGCCGATGATGACCGCCAGCCCCAGGAACATCTGCAGGAAACTGCCAGCGCCCACGGCCTGGGAAGCTGTCGGCAGGGCGGCGTCACGGGCGGCCTCTTCCGCCGCCAGCAGCGGTCCCTGCGCGATGGCCAGCAGGCCCGTTGTCCATGCCCTCCCCCGCATGCCGCCTAGCCCAGTTTCCGCACCCGTTCGGA
>JALVBM010000017.1 GCA_027010665.1 Chromatiales bacterium | reverse complement strand
TCACTGCCAGCTTCGGCATCGCAGAACTGGAGCTGCCGGACCGCAACGACCCCGGCGAGATCCTCGAAGCCCTGGTGCAGCAGGCCGATGCCGCGCTGTACAAGAGCAAGGAAGAGGGGCGCAACCGCATCAGCCGTTATCGCGATATCGGTTGCACGCTTTGAGTTGCCTGCGCGCAGGCAGACTCAAGAATAGCAGGTGGTGGGTCATCTGTTTGGAAGCGTGAACTGATTGGCTGGACTGACAAGGTCGATATAGTGGGATTTGGTATGGTTTTGCCGAGGCAAGAATTGAAAAATCTGACAGCTTTGAAGTATCGCAATGGGGCAGGTGTCAGCGGCTGTTTTGGCTATAAAATACAAAACATCTCCGGCCGCCATCGTCTGACGACCGGAGATGTTTATGGGGCCATGCAAATCAGATTAGTCCGACCGTAGAAACAACCTCAATGGTGTGTTCGCGCAAGTTGCGCCCGCTATCCATCACTTTTGCCTTGATGCGATAGGGTTGGTCGCTGATCGGCAGATCGACCGTCAACGATGATCCGACGCCCATCAGTCGGTTGTTGACATACCATTCAACTGTGGCGGACAGGTCGCCGTCCTCAGGATCGATAGCGGTTGCGGTCAAGGTTGCGCTTGCAGTGTAAATGAACGATTCGTTCAACGGGTTGGTTATGGTTATTGTCGGCGGATTGTCGGTACAAGTTTCGCGTGTAACAAGCATCGAAACAGTGTCAGATTCTCCAGTATCGTCCAAAGCTGTGACGCCGACGATATCATATAGTAGAGAGTTCATGATGGACTTTCCGGTTGCGACATAACCAAAAATTGGGCTGACATTCCACCATACAACATTTTCGTTGGGGAAGCTGAATTCCCTGAGTTGATTCGGATCGTGAACAACGGCGCTGAATAGGGCGTTTTCCCCGGTGCACAGTGTTGCTCGACCCGTGTCGCTCGGGTTCAGTATTTCGACCACAGGCGGCACATTGATGATATTCAGCGTGATCGAATCGGAATATGTGTCTCCAGCGCTGTTGCGAGCTACCAGAGTGATCGTGTGTTCGCCAGGAGAAAGGTTGGTTATCAGTATGTTTGGCTCATTTCCGAGAGGTCCGTCGATCGAGCTTACCCAGGTAAGCTCAGGCTTTTCGCCAGTTCTGAGGTCAATAGTCGCATCACCCGAGAGACGGACGGGATAATTCATCAAGATTTCTTCATTGTTGGCAGGTTCGGTAATTTTAACAATAATTTGATAGGGGTCTCCTCCGATTGCGTAAAGCGCCTGCGCAAGAGGCCCGAAAGCATTGACCAGCGGACGCCCGGTAAATGCCGGGCCGGGGTAGCTGGCGGGTCTGTCGACGACATCTCTGGCGCCAGCCAGCATCATTCCTATGA
>JALVBM010000016.1 GCA_027010665.1 Chromatiales bacterium | reverse complement strand
CCGTACCCTGGGCGCCAAGACGATCGGTGACCCACTCGAACACTGTGCGGGTGTAGTAGTCCAGCCCCCGCACCAGGCGCGGATTGACGCGGTAGGCGATGCCGGCCGCGTCGAGCCGGGCGCACAGCGCCTCGAAATGCTCGCGGGATTCGGCATCGAGATGGTCCATGAGTTTCGGCGCCGCTTCGATGAGATCCTGCAAGTCCGGGTTCTTGCTGTCGAGCACGCGCAGCGGATTGGTGTGCAGGCGCCGCCGGCTGTCCTCGTCCAGCTCTGCCTCGTGGGCCTCGAGATAGGCCACCAGCCTGTCGCGGTAGGCCCGGCGCGCCTCGCTGCTGCCCAGGGAGTTGATCTCCAGATGCACCTCATGGTCCATGCCCAGCTCGCGCCACAGGCGGGCCGTCATGAGGATCAGCTCCGCATCGATGTCGGGGCCAGGCAAGCCGAAGACCTCCACGCCAAGTTGATGAAACTGGCGATAGCGCCCCTTCTGGGGCCGCTCGTGCCGGAACATGGGGCCGAGGTACCACAGGCGCTGGACCTGGTTGTGCAGCAGGCCGTGCTGGATGCCGGCGCGCACGCAGCCAGCGGTGCCTTCCGGGCGCAGGGTCAGGCTGTCGCCGTTGCGGTCCTCGAAGGTGTACATTTCCTTCTCGACGATGTCGGTCACCTCGCCGATGGAACGCTTGAACAGTTCGGTCTTCTCGACGATGGGCAGGCGGATCTCGCCATAGCCGTAGGCAGCCATCAGGCGGCGGAACACCGCCTCCACGGCCTGCCAGCGCGGGGTCTCCCCGGGCAGGATGTCGTTCATGCCGCGCACGGCCTGGATGTTCTTGGACACGATGCCGAAAGCCTTGTGAATTCGCCTTGCCGGTTCGGATTGCAAAGCGCCGCGACGGACGGGGCCGGCGCGGCGCACAGGTGGGGAATTATACGCGATGCGGGCGGCGAATGCTGCGCCCGGCGGGTGGTCAGAGCTTGCCCGCGGCCTCCAGCTTGCGCAGTTTCTCGGCCTGGGGGGAATCGGGGAACTTGCCCTTGAGCAGCAGGGAATAGCTGGCCAGGCGATCCTTGTTGCCGCTCCTGGCCGCCAGCAGCACTCCCAGCCAGAGGCTCTCGGCATTGTGCCGGGCCACGGCCAGGTAGTCGTAGAGGTACTGGCGGGCGCCGGCCAGGTCGCCCTGATCGAAGCGGATCTGGCCCATGGCCAGCAGCGACTTGGGCGATCGGGGATTGGCGCGCAGGGACTTGAGCAGGTATTCCTCGGCCAACTTCACGTCGCCCTTCTGCTGGGCACACAGACCGATGTTCTCGTACACCGACTGGCGGGCGGGATAGAGCGGATCCTTGAGCACGCGCCGGAACAGGGAGATGGCCTTGTCGTATTGCCCCCTGGCA
>JALVBM010000015.1 GCA_027010665.1 Chromatiales bacterium | reverse complement strand
CCGATCACCGGCTTGGACATGATCTCGTAGATGTTGACCCGTTCCGGCGACTTGTCCCGCGCCAGCACCTTCTTGGCGATGTCGGAGAGCAGCACGATGCCGTATTCGTCGTCCTCGTGACGGCGGTTGACGATGAAGCACTTGCTGTCGGGGTGTTGCGACTTGCGCAGGGCGTCGGCCACGGTATCGATGCCGTCGACCAGGTCGAAGCCGGTTTTCATGACATCGCGCACGCGCACGATGGGACGGTTGGCGTTCATAGTTCGTTCTCCACGATTTCGGTCAGTTCCCGGACCTGGTGACGGACGCCGACGGCATCGTCGACATCGATGGAAAAGGCAATGCCGGTGCCCGGCGAGTCGTCGAACTTGCCGGCCTCGGCCACCGCCTCGAGAATCTCCCGCGACAGGTGCTCCTCGACCAGCAGCAATACCACGTCGCGCTGGGTTTCGAGATCGAGGCCGAAGAAGGTCTTCTTCGCCTTCAGGCCCTCGCCGCGGGCGCTGGTGATGACGGTGGAGCCGGTGGCGCCCCGTTCCCGCGCTGCATCGACGATGCGGTCGGTGATGCTGTCGTCGGACAGCACGATGATCAGCTTGAAGTGCATGTCATTGATCTCCGGTTGGGGTGGTGGCCGCAAGGCGTTTGCGCCGTTTTTGCATCCATTCCGCCAGCTGGGCATAGGCCATGACCGACATGATAGGGAACAGGCTGGCGAAGGCAATCAGGCCGAAGCCGTCGATCAGCGGATTGCGCCCCGGCACGGTGCCGGCAAGTCCCAGGCCGAGGGCGGCCACCAGCGGCACGGTCACGGTGGAAGTGGTGACGCCGCCGGAATCGTAGGCCAATGCGATGATCATGCGCGGCGCGAACAGGGTCTGGATTAAAACGAACACATATCCGGCGATGATGTAGTAGTACAGCGGCGTGCCGGTGACGATGCGAAACACGCCCAGCGCGATGCCGATGGCGACGCCGAGGGCCACCGCAATGCGCAGGCCCCAGATGCCGATGGAGCCCGCCGAGACCTGGTTGGCCTTGATCGCCACGGCCAGCAGCGAGGGTTCGGCCACGGTGGTGGAAAAGCCGATCGCGAAGGCGAACAGGTACACCCAGTGGTAATCCCACTGGGTCACGCTCGCCATGTCGCCGTCGGGCGACAGGAAGTCCGGGTCGGTCAGTTGCGCGGCCATCAGCTTGCCCAGCGGAAACAGCGCGGCTTCCAGTCCCTCGAGAAAGAAGGCCAGCCCCACCAGCACCAGCAGAAAACCGCCGATGATGCGCTTCAGTTGGGGTATCGGCTTGCGCAGCACGAAGAGTTGAAATCCGAACAGGATCAGCGCGATCGGCAACACATCGCTGATGGTGCCGAGCAGGGTGTGCCAGAGTCCGCTGGCGAGTTC
>JALVBM010000014.1 GCA_027010665.1 Chromatiales bacterium | reverse complement strand
GGCGCGGCAGCGTGAACTCCGGCGCCGGCTTGCCGATGAAGGGCGAGGGCACTTCCCGCGGATTGAGCTGAAGGCCCACGGCCAGCAGGATCACCAGGCCGATGAACAACCCCAGCGGAAGCAGATAACGCCACATGTCAGGCCACCCCCGCGGTGGCAGCACCGGCCGGCACCTTTGCCGTGCGCCGTGCCATCCGGTAGCGCCGATCGGTGGCCGCCAGCAGGCCGCCGAAGGCCATGATCAGGGCGCCCAGCCAGATCCAGCGAATATAGGGCTTCACGTAGAGCCGCAGGCTCCAGCTGCCGTCGTCGCCCAGCGGTTCGCCCAGGGCCACGAACAGATCCCGCTTCAGCCCCGCGTCGATACCCGCCTCGGTCATGGGCATGCGCTGCACGCGGTAGATGCGCTTCTGCGGATGCAGGGTGGCAATCGTCCGGCCGTCCCGGGTCACCACCACCGTGCCCTGATCGGCGAAGAAGTTGGGTCCCTCGGTATGGGTGGTGCCCTCGAAGGTGAAGGTATAGCCGTTCATGGTGTAGCTCTGGCCTGGCGCCAGGCGCACGTCCTTCTCGGTGCTGTAGAGGCTGGTCAGGGTGATGCCGACGATGAACACGCCCACGCCGAGGTGACCGATGGTCATGCCCCAGAAGCCTCGCGGCACGGTGGCCAGGGCCGCCAGCTTCGCCGGCTTGTCCTTCACCCGCAGCCACAGGGCGTAAAGGCTGGAAGCGATGACCCACATGGCCAGCACGGTGCCGAGGGCCGCCCCCGTCATGAACGGTTCCAGCAGCAGCGCCCAACCGATGCCCAGCACCACCGCAACCAGCAGCGGCCAGCGCAACAGCCGGAACAGGCGGCCGAAGCGATCCTGCTTCCAGCGGGCGGCCACGCCGAAGCCCAGCAGCAGCGCCAGTGGTGCCGTCAACGGCACGAACACGCTGTTGAAATAGGGCGGGCCGACGGAGATCTTGCCCACGCCCAGGGCATCGAGAATCAGCGGATAGAGGGTACCGAGCAGGATGCTGGCCGCGGCCACCACCAGCAGCACGTTGTTCAGCAGCAGCGCCGACTCGCGGGAGACCAGGGCAAACTGGCCGGAGCTGCGGATGCGCGGCGCCCGCCAGGCGTACAGCGTCAGCGAGCCGCCGACCACGATGCCGAGGAAGATGAGGATGAACACCCCGCGTGACGGATCGGTGGCGAAGGCGTGCACCGAGGTCAGCACCCCTGAGCGCACCAGGAAGGTGCCGAGCAGGCTCAGGGAGAAGGCGAACACGGCCAGCAGCACGGTCCAGGCCTTGAAGGCGTTGCGCTTCTCGGTCACCGCCAGCGAGTGCAGCAGCGCGGTGCCCACCAGCCAGGGCATGAAGGAGGCGTTCTCCACCGGATCCCAGAACCACCAG
>JALVBM010000013.1 GCA_027010665.1 Chromatiales bacterium | reverse complement strand
CCGGATGGGAATTGGGGCCGATGATCTTCTCGTGCGCCGGGCCGTCCGGACGATGACAACTGCGACACAGGGACGAGATCATGTCCATGCCGGCCGGCCGCTGTCGCGCCCAGAGACGCGGGCCGGCCGCCTTGTGGGGCACGTGGCAGGCGCTGCACACGCCGGCGTGGGCCGCCTGCTGGTTGCGGATGTTGGGTGCGTCGATGCCCATGGCGGCCATGTCGTGCCTACTGCCGAGGATGCGCCGCTTGGCGGCATGACAGGTGGTGCACAGGCCGCTCTGATCGTTGGGCAACACCAGCAGCTTCTTCTGCCGGCTGCCATGCACCCGGTGGCAGGACTGGCAAATCACGCCGCCCTTTTTGCCGAGCTGGCCGCCGGCGGCGAGCAGGGCATCGGGATGGGTCGGCGGCTTGCTGTGCAGGGGATGGTTGCCGCTGACGGCTCCCTTGGCCCGGTTGCTGTGACACAGCACGCACAGCCCGGAATTGATGTTCTCGGCGCGCAGGAAGATGGGCGACTCCTTGTTGTCCCACTCCACGCCGTGGGCGGAATGACAGGTGCCGCAATAGACCTTGCCGTCGTCGTTCAGGGGCAGCACCTGCTTGCCATCGACGATGGGCACCTTCACGTCCTGCGACGGCTTCACCCCCACCGGATGCAGATGTTGCCGTTCTTCCCAAACGAAACGTGAATCGAGCACGAAACCGTCGTGGCAGGAGAAGCACATGCGTTCGGTGCTGACAACGTCCTGGCGTCCGGTGTCCACCACCGGTCTGGGATCGTAGGGGATCAGGGTCTCGACCCCGGCCCGCTTGAAATCGGTAAGCCACATGATGTGACAGATGGCGCACTCCCGTTTCGGCGATTCCTCCCGGGCCGGAAGCGTCTGGCTCCACAGGCCGGACAGCAACACGCATGCCGTCAGTACCGCCAGGCTGGCCCGTCGCCGACTCATTGCCGTGGCACCCGGAACACGCTCACCCGATCGGCCATCACTTCGGCCACGTAGAGCCTGTCGCCATCCACGGCCAGGCCGGCCGGGGTGACCAGCGCGTGCCGCGGATCACGCAGCACGGACAGGAACCCGCCCTCGGCATCGAACACCTGTATGACGTTGAGATAGCTGTCGCTGACGTAGAGCCGGCCCGCTGCATCCACCGCCACCCCCTTGGGCCGGAACAGCTGGCCGGGACGCACCCCCCAGCGGCCGGCCTGGAAGGCAAAGGTGCCGTCCGGGTCGAAGATCTGCACCCGGGTGTTGAACACGTCCACCACGGCCAGGCGCCGGTTCGGCAACACGGCCACGGTGGCCGGATAGCGGAACTCGCCGCGATCGGCCCCGTTGCGGCCCCACTTGCGCAGCAGGCGCCCGTCGGGCCGGTAGACCAGCAGCCGGTGCTTGCGGTTGG
>JALVBM010000012.1 GCA_027010665.1 Chromatiales bacterium | reverse complement strand
GGATCGCCGGCGGTGACGTAGGGCACCAGGGCCTTGCGACCGGCCTGGCGCAGGGCTTCGAAACGGGTGGCGAGCCGGCTCACAGCGTGATCCCCTCGTGGTTGGCGACGGTATGGATGTCCTTGTCGCCGCGACCGGAGAGATTGACCACGACGATCTGGTCCGGGCCCAGGGTCGGCGCCAGCTTGCTGGCATAGGCCAGGGCATGGCTCGATTCCAGCGCCGGCAGGATGCCCTCGATGCGGGTCAGATCGTGGAAGGCCTGCAGGGCCTCGTCGTCGGTGACGGCCACGTATTGGGCCCGGCCGGTGTCCTTGAGCCAGGCATGTTCGGGACCGACGCCGGGATAGTCGAGCCCGGCGGAGATGGAATGGGTGGGGATGATCTGGCCGTGGGCGTCTTCCATCAGATAGGTGCGGTTGCCGTGCAGCACGCCGGGCTTGCCGGCGCACAGCGGTGCGGCGTGCTTGCCGGTATCCAGGCCGTAACCGGCGGCCTCGACCCCGTACATGGCCACGTCCGCATCCGCGATGAAGGGATGGAAAAGGCCGATGGCGTTGGAGCCGCCGCCCACGCAGGCCACCAGCGCGTCCGGCAGACGCCCCTCGTGCTGCAGGATCTGCTCGCGGGCCTCGCGGCCGATGATGGCCTGGAAGTCGCGCACCATGGCCGGATAGGGATGGGGCCCGGCCACGGTGCCGATGATGTAGAAGGTGTCGTCGACGTTGGTGACCCAGTCGCGCATGGCCTCGTTGAGGGCGTCCTTGAGGGTGCGCGAGCCGGAGGTGACCGGCACCACGGTGGCGCCCAGCAGCTTCATGCGATAGACGTTCATGGCCTGGCGCTCGATGTCCTCGGCGCCCATGTAGACCACGCATTCCAGGCCCAGGCGGGCGGCCACCGTGGCGCTGGCCACGCCGTGCTGGCCGGCGCCGGTCTCGGCGATGATGCGGGTCTTGCCCATGCGCTTGGCCAGCAGCGCCTGGCCGACGGTGTTGTTCACCTTGTGGGCGCCGGTGTGGTTGAGATCCTCGCGCTTGAGATAGATGCGCGCCCCGCCCAGCTCGCGGCTCCAGCGCTCGGCGAAGTACAGGGGACTGGGCCGGCCCACGTACTGCTGCAACTCGAAGTCCAGCTCGGCGAGGAAGTCCGGATCCTTTAGATACCGCTCGTAGGCCTCGCGCAGTTCCTTCAGCGGCCCCATGAGGGTTTCGGCCACGAACAGGCCGCCATAGGGACCGAAATGGCCCCGTTCGTCCGGCATCGTGTATTCAGTCGTTTCGCTCTGCGTCGTCAACTCGTCTGACCTCGTCGATGAAGGCCGCCATCTTCGCGGCGTCCTTGATGCCCTTCTGCGCTTCCACGCCCCCGCTGACGTCCACGGCCCAGGGCCGCACCCGCCGCACCGCCTCG
>JALVBM010000011.1 GCA_027010665.1 Chromatiales bacterium | reverse complement strand
CGCACGGCCTCCAGATGCAGGGCGCCATCGTGGATGCGCGTCTCCAGCCGCACCCGGGCCGCATCGGCCTGGCCGGCGCGCAGATCCTTGAGCAGGGTCAGTTCGAACTGCAGACGGTTGGCGGCATTGAAGGCGGCGGTATCCACGAAACTGTCGCCGAGCAGCGTGAGGGTGACGAAGAAGGCGATGAGGCCGCCGACCGCCGCACCGATCAGGGCGGCCACGATCCAGGATCCGGGCGAGCGATCTCGCTGCGGCATGACGTTCTCCTTCCGGCGTTCGACTCAGGTGGTCAGCAACTGATAAAGGCCAATCAGCGCCCCGGCCACGGTGAGACAGAAGGCGCAGGCCAGGACCAGACGCAGCCCCTGGGGCAGTTGGCGCAGGCGTTCGAGCCAGTTCACGGTTTCATTCCTCCTCGCCCGCCACGGCGGCCACCAGCGCCAGTTCGCCGGGGCGCACGGCATCCAGGTCGAAGTTGCGGGCATTGGCGGCCATGCGGGTCAGGGCCGCGTTCATACTCATGGGCGGCGTGTCGTCGCCCCGTCTGGCGCGGTGGAAACGCACCGGATTGATGCGCGCCACCACATAGGTCCGCAGATAGGGCGACTTGAAGCCCTTGCGTTGCAGGCGCGCGATTATCTCGCGTACCTGGACATCGATGGCCTGCAGGCGGGCCGCCCAGCCGGCGCGCTGCTTCAGGCTGGCGCGCAGGGTCTTGTCCTGGAAGCGATCCACCTTCTTCAGGAACGGCCGGTAGGCCCCACCGGCGAAGCGCTTGTTGTCGAGATACACCAGTCCCAGGGTCAGCAGCTCCGGCGCCTCGAATTCGGCCGCGAAGTCCGTCTCCCGGGCCCGCGGCCGATCGGCCGCCAGCGCCTGGGCCATGCGAATCACCTCGAGGCTGCGATCCTTGAGGTTGTGGGCCTTCTCGGTGTTCAGGGCCAGGATCTTGAAGGCCAGTTCCGCGTCGGGCGAGACCAGGGCCGTGACGAGCTGCAGGCCAAGCACCTTCGCCGCCGCCAGACGGTGGCGGCCGTTGGGCGTCCACAGGCGACCATCGGCGCCGCGCACCACGATCAGGGGATCGAGAAAGGCATCGGACTCGGCGATCTTCTCCGCCAGGCGTCTGGTATGGGTGGGCGAGAGATCCCGCTGGAAGGGCGTGGGCTGCACGGCCTTCACCGGCAGGGCGGCGAGCAGCATGGGATGGCCGGAGAGCGGTTCGCGATAACCCCCAATCGGTGCGCCACCGGCGACCTCCACCTCTGCCACCAGCGCGGCCAGCGCCGGATCCGAGACCGGCAGCACGATGTCCTGCGGCTTGAGTCCCCGGGCGGTCCTGCCCGGCGCCAGTCGCCCGGCCTTGCGCCGCGCCTTCTTCTTTGCCGATTTCTTCTTTGCGGTCACGGAACG
>JALVBM010000010.1 GCA_027010665.1 Chromatiales bacterium | reverse complement strand
GTCGAAGCCACGCACAAACGCTTTTCCACGTTCCTCGTCCCTCGTCTCTCGCCACTGTATTCAAGGATGATTTGCCGCCAGCGGTATCACCAGAACCGGCCGCCGGGCCAGGGAGATGACCGCGGAGGTGGTGCTGCCGACATAGATGCGTTCCACGGTCTCGCGGTGGCGGCGGCCGAGCAGGATGAGACCGCTGTCCAGATGCTGGGCCGTGGCGATGATGACATCCTCGGGGATGCCGTCGGCCACGTGCAGGCGATCGTCGGGCAGGTCGGGGAAAACGGTCCGGCACAGGGCCTGCAGGCGTTCCCGGTGGTGTCGGCGGTCCGCCGCGGCCAGCGGGCTTTGCAGCACATGCAGCACATGCAGGGGCCAGTGACAGCGCCGGGCATGGTCGGCGGCGGCCTGGGCCAGCTCCCGGCTGCCGGCCTCGAGATCCAGACACAACAACATGGGCGCGGTGGTATCGGTATCAGTCATGTTGGGCTCCGTGTTCGCGAGCGGGCGAGGGGACCGGCTGTTGCAGGGCGGCGCGCCAGCGGCGCACGATGAAGGCGAACAGCAGCGGCACCAGTGCCGTGGACAGGGAAGAGGCGGCGACCAGGGCCGTGAACAGTTCCACGTCGATGAGTTTCGCGTCCAGCAGCAGCTTGGCGACGATGATCTCCGTGGTCAGGCGGGCGTTGATGCCCACACCGATGGTGCCGGCCTCCAGCCAGGTGATCTTGCCCATGGGTACCATGATGGCCACGCCGATGAGCTTGCCAAGGAAGGCTGCCAGGAACAGCAGGATGGCCAGCGTTGGCGAGGCAATCAAGCCTTCCAGGTTGACACTGAGACCGACCCAGAAGAAGAACAGCAGGCCGAAGAAACCGTAGGTGATGGCGCGAATGGTCTGGGTGGTCTGCTCGCCCACCAGCGCCAGGCTGTTGTAGACCGGCCGCATGATGATGCCGCCGGTGATGGCGCCGATGACCATGCCCAGTTCCCCATATTCGGCGAAGCCGCCGAAACCGAAGACGATGAGCATGGACAGCAGGGTCAGGTTGCGGGGCCGGCGCGGCAGCAGGCGCGACAGCCAGCGTGCCAGCCAGCGATAGCTGATCCAGGCGGCGAGCAGGAACAGGCTCACGACCACCAGCAGGCGCAGAACCTCGTCCTCGATGACGTTGCCCATCAGGTTGGTGCCGGCCGCCTTTTCGCCAATCCAGACCGAGACGAAGGCAATCAGGAACACCTCGATCACGTCGTCGAGCACCCCGGTGCCGACGATGAAACGTCCGACGCGGGTACGGATCAGGTTGAACTCGTCGAGGATGGGCACGATCACCGCCTCGGCGGTGGGCATGCGGGTCAGGCCGATGACGAAGGCCAGCATCCAGCCGTAGCCCATGCCCAGCATGACCAGCATGCCGAGCA
>JALVBM010000009.1 GCA_027010665.1 Chromatiales bacterium | reverse complement strand
GCACCGGTTTTGCCCTGCTCGAACAGCTCCACGCCTGGGCCGACGCCCTGGAATACCCGGACATGCAGGAAGCCCTCGACGAGATCATCGTCACCTGGGGCGTATGGGCCGCCCGCCATCTCGGCCCACTGCCCCTGGCCGAACCGCTGGTGGACGCGCTGTCCAAGGTGGCCAACAGCCACCAGGATCCGGCCTTTCTGGCCGAACTGAGCCATGTCTACCGGGAGATCGTGGAGGCGGTGGATCCGGCGGCCCACAGCGGTCGGGATCGGCACAATCCCGCCCGGCCCTGGCGGATCCTCAACCTGAATTACGGCATCGTGGCCACCCGCAGCCATCATCCCGAGATCATGGAACAGGCTTTCGAGCAGCTTCTGCACCGCCTGCCGGAAGACGCCCCCGGCTTCTTCGAGGAAGGCATGCAGCAGATGGACGCCATCGGCTATCCCGAACACGTGCGCCGCGTCATGGAAAAATACTATCAACTCACCAACCATCCGACCCTGCACTGAAAACCCACACGCCGGCATGAAGCTTCTTTTCGATTTCTTTCCTATTCTGCTGTTCTTTCTCGCCTACAAATTCTATGGCATCTACGTGGCCACCGGCGTGGCCATGGGCGCCTCGCTGCTGCAGGTGGGCGTGTACTGGCACAAGCATCGCCGCTTCGAAAAGATGCATCTCGTCACCCTGGCCCTGATCATGGTGCTCGGCGGCGCCACCCTGCTGTCCGAGGACAAGGCGTTCATCATGTGGAAACCGACGGCGGTCAACTGGGCCTTCGCCCTGGCCTTTTTCGGCAGTCATTTCATCGGCAACCGCACCCTGGTGGAGCGCATGATGGGCCATGCCATCGACGTGCCGAAGGTTGTCTGGAAACGGCTCAACTTCAGTTGGGTGGTGTTCTTCGTGCTGATGGGCCTGGCCAATCTCTACGTGGCCGGCTTCTACTTCGAGGCCGAACAGGCGCTGTTCGCCGCCGCCGGCGGCCCCATCGACGTGGACACCTGCCTGACCACCCAGCAGGGCGAACTGCTGGAGCTGTGCCGGGTGGCCCACGTTGCCGAGGAGAACTGGGTCAGTTTCAAGCTGTTCGGCATGTTGGGGCTGACCGTCGTCTTCATCATCGGCCAGGCCGTCTATCTCGCCCGCCATGCCCGGCCGGTGGAAGCGGAGAAACCAGCGGCGGAACTCGAGGGAGAAAAGGAACACTAATGCTGTACGCCATCATCGCAGAAGATCACGACGACAGCCTGGAACGCCGCCTGGCAGCCCGCCCCGATCATCTCGCACGCCTGCAGGCCCTCGAGGCCGAAGGGCGGCTGATCCTGGCCGGCCCGCATCCGGCCATTGACAGCGAGGATCCCGGCCCGGCCGGCTTCACCGGCTCGCTGGTGGTGGCCGAGTTCCCCTCGCTGG
>JALVBM010000008.1 GCA_027010665.1 Chromatiales bacterium | reverse complement strand
TGTTGCGCAGCAGGCTCGGCAGGGCGCGCAGCAGCGCCCCGAGGCCGGGGGTGTCGCCGAACAGGGTGCGCCCGAGCACGAACAGCAGCACCCGGTCGTAGAGCGGCTTGAGCCACCAGAACAGGATGGCGGCCAGCAGCAGATGCTCCACCAGCAGCAGGTTCAGGAGCAGGAACACGGGCAGGGTGATGGCGAGCCAGGCGGTGTAGACCGTCCGCCAGTTGGCCTGCAGCAGGGCCAGCCCCAGATCCAGGGCTTCGCGGTGGCCGCGCGGGCGCAGGCGGATACGCAGATCCTCAAGCCGCACGGCGACCTCTCCCGGCCAGCAGGAAGTAGGCGATCACCAGCGCGAACAGGGCGATGCCGACAGCGATTTTGAATTCGGACGGCAGCGGGCGCGGCGACCAGAAGGCCTCCACCAGCGCCGCCAGCAGGAACATGCCGGCGGCGCCATAGACCAGTTGCAGGGCGTCCAGCGCCTCGTCGCGCAGGGCCCGCAGTCGGGTGCGCCGGCCCGGCGCGAGCACGGCCAGGCCCAGTTGCAGTCCGGCGGCACCGCTGAGCACGATGGCGTTGAGTTCCAGGCCGGAGTGGCCGGCGACGAAGGTCCAGAAGGTCTCGCCGTAGCCCATCTGCGTGAGGTGACCGGCGGCGGCGCCGATGTAGAGGCCGTTGAAGATCAGCACCAGCAGGGTGCCGATGCCGAACAGCAGGCCGCTGGCGAAGGTGCGCAGGCCGATCCCGGTATTGTTGCGCACGTAGTAGCCGAACATCAGCAGATCCGAATCGGCTTGTCGCGCCGGTTCACGGCCCGGCTGGCGGGCGGCCGGATCGTACATGCGTTCGAACATGCGCACCTGCTCGCCGTCGAACACGGTGTACACCATGTCCGGATCGATCTGGATGGCGCCGAGCATGCCCAGCAGCGGGCCGTAGAACAGCATCGCGCTGAGCAGCACCAGTTTCCAGCGGCGGCGGACCTGGCGCGGAAAGTCCGCCAGCACGTAGCGGGCCAGCGCCTGCCAGGGTCGCCGCTGCCGCCGGTAGAGTTCGGGGTGCGCGCGCAGCACCAGACGGTCGAGGCGTTCGACCAGGTGATGGCTGTAGAGACGTTCCCGGGCCAGGGCCAGATGCTGGCAGAGCTGCCGGTAGAGGGCGGGGAAGCGTTCGGTCACCTCGGGATCGCGGCGGGCTGGATCGGTCTCGTCCAGCCAGGCCTCCAGGCGTTGCCACAGGGGCTCGTGGGCGGCGACGAAGGGCTCCTGTTTCATCGCCCATCCTCCTCGCCCCGCAGCCAGCGGGCCATGCCCTGCAGGGCGGCGACCGGATCGGCCTGGCCCTGCACCAGCGGCGCGGCGGCGCTGGCCAGTTCCGCCGCCCGTTCCGGCGTCAGGTGGGGTACCCGATCGGCGAAGTCGATGATGGCCTGCTGCTCGTCGAGGGTGAGCGGGAAGGGCGGACGCAACGGGCGAACCCGGGTCGGGGACGGCTGCCGGCCGTTCGGGTTTACATGCACCACCACGCTGCCCGCGGCCAGATCGCCCAGCCGGCGGAAATGGCGGTCGAGAAGCATGGCGAGCAGGCCCAGGGTGTAGAACAGCGGCAGGAAATCCACCACCCGCAGCAGGTTACGCAGCAACGAGGCGTTCCAGCCGATGGGCGTGCCGTCGTCGTGCAGCACGCGCAGGCCATAGGCGCGCTTGCCCGGGGTCTGGCCCTGGCGCAGCACCTCGAACACCACCGGATAGAACCATTCCAGCAGGAACAGGAAGACCAGGAACAGGCCGAAACCGGTCCGCCCCAGAAAGGCGCTGACGAAGCCGACGATGGCGTAGAGGATGATCCGGATCAGGGCATCCACCAGCCAGGCGAGGGCCCGGGGCAGGGGGCCGGCGACGGGCAGGTGGAGATCGATGCCCTCCGGGGTCTGGATCTCGCGCAAGGTGTCGATGGGTGGCGGCGTCGGGTTCCCTGGCATGCGGTCGGCTGCGTTCCTTCCGTTTGCCGGCAGTGTAGCATTGGCTCCCCGGCCGGAACACAAGGAGCCCGTCATGGCGAACATCGACCAACTGCTGGCGATCATGGACCGCTTGCGCGATCCGCAACGGGGCTGTCCGTGGGACCGCCAGCAGACCCACGCGAGCCTGGTGCCCTACCTGCTCGAGGAAGCCTACGAGACGGCGGAGACCATCGAGCAGCAGGACTGGGACCATCTGCCCGATGAACTGGGCGATTTGCTGTTCCAGATCGTCTTCCATGCCCGGCTGGGCAAGGAGGCGGGGCGTTTCGACTTCGACACGGTGGTGACGCGGATCTGCGACAAGCTGGTGCGTCGCCATCCCCACGTATTCGCCGACACCCGTTTCGATTCGATAGCCGAGCAGACCGCCGACTGGGAGGCGCGCAAGCAGGCCGAGCGCGAGGCGAAGGCCGGCGGCCGCACCGGCGTGCTCGAGGGCGTGAGCACCGCCCTGCCGGCCCTGACCCGGGCCGAAAAACTGCAGCGGCGCGCCGCCCGGGTGGGCTTCGACTGGCCCGAGGCCCATGGCGTGCTGGACAAGATCCGCGAGGAAACGGACGAACTGGCCACCGAAATGGCGCAGGGTGGTTCCCGGGAGCGTCTGGCTGGGGAAGTGGGCGATCTGTTGTTCTCGGTCGTCAACCTGGCGCGGCATCTCGGGGTGGATGCCGAATCGGCCCTGCGCGAGGCCAACCGCAGGTTCGAACGGCGGTTCGCGGCCATGGAAACCCGTCTGGCGGAGCGCGGCGGTATCACGGCGGCCGATCCGGCCGCCATGGACGCGGCCTGGGAAGCGGTCAAGCGGGGGGAGCGGGAAGACGCGCAGCCAGAGGATGCAAACGAGCACGAATGAAACCGGGCTCCGGTTTTACCCGTCAGCCATGCCCCGTTTTGTTGCACCGGACATGCGCGATGGACATAATAGTGCGCCGTCGCGGCCGTGCCAGCTCATCGGTCTTTCTCCAGGTTGTTGATTCTTCTTGTCTGGTGAATCAGCCCTGTCCATTCCGGTGCAGAGTCGTCCCGCGTGATCAAAAAAAGCACACAACAACCTGCTTGGGGGCACCATGGATAAACTCGTCAACGCCACCGACGTCCTGTTCGTTCTGCTGGGCGCCATCATGGTCCTGGCCATGCACGCCGGTTTTGCCTTCCTCGAGGTGGGCACGGTGCGCAAGAAGAACCAGGTCAATGCGCTGGTCAAGATCATCACCGACTTCGCCGTCTCGACCATTGCCTATTTCTTCATCGGTTACCAGATCGCCTACGGCACCGACTTCTTCGCCAGCGCCGGGAGCCTGACCGAGCGCAACGGTTACGAGCTGGTGAAGTTCTTCTTCCTGCTCACCTTCGCCGCGGCCATTCCGGCCATCATCTCCGGTGGCATCGCCGAACGGGCCCGCTTCTATCCGCAACTGGCCGCGACCTTCGTGCTGGTGGCGTTTATTTATCCCTTCTTCGAGGGTATGACCTGGAACGGCAATTTTGGCATGCAGGACTGGCTGGAGAAGACTTTCGGTGCCGGATTCCACGATTTCGCCGGCTCCGTGGTGGTGCACGCGATGGGCGGCTGGCTGGCCCTGGGTGCGGTGATCCTGCTCGGGCATCGGCACGGCCGTTATGGCAAGGGCGGGGAAATGTATGCCCATCCGCCCTCGAGCATCCCGTTCCTGTCGCTGGGCGCCTGGGTGCTGACCGTGGGCTGGTTCGGCTTCAACGTGATGTCGGCCCAGAACATCGAGGGCATCTCGGGACTGGTGGCCGTGAATTCGCTGATGGCCATGGTCGGCGGCATCCTCGCCGCCCTGTTCGCCGGCCGCAACGATCCGGGTTTCGTCCACAACGGCCCGCTCGCCGGGCTGGTCGCGGTCTGTGCCGGTTCCGACATCATGCACCCGCTGGGCGCGCTGGTGACCGGTCTGGTGGCCGGCGCCCTGTTCGTCTACCTGTTCACCATCACCCAGAACCGCTGGAAGATCGACGACGTGCTCGGCGTCTGGCCGCTGCACGGCCTGTGCGGCGCCTGGGGCGGCATCGCGGCCGGGATCTTCGGGCTGGAAGCCTTCGGCGGCATCGGCGGCGTGACTTTCCTGTCGCAACTGATGGGCACCCTGATCGGGGTCGCCATCGCCCTGATCGGCGGTTTCGTCGTCTACGGTGTGCTCAAGTCCACCGTCGGCATCCGCCTCACCCAGGAAGAGGAATACCAGGGCGCCGACCTGACCATTCACAAGATCGCTTCGGAGTCGATTGTCGACTGACAAAACAGGGCCGAGGGACGAGTGGCGAGGGACGAGGAACGGCGCGGGAACTTTTGCTCGAATCGGAATTCTGTTCCTCGCCACTCGGCCCTCGTCCCTCGCCACTGAATTAGTTCGTGATGTCTTCCGCTATGCGCCGCAGTTCCGGCACCTCGATGCCGGCTTCGTCGGCCTGGCGGAGGGCGCGTTCCAGGCGTTCCGGGGCGGAGCGGCCCATGCACTTGTGTTCGGGATCGCCTTCGATGCCTTCCACGAGTCCGGCCAGCAGCTTGTCCCGATCCAGCGGGCCGTCGACCAGGGTGGCCTGGATGTCCATGACCTCGTTGGCCACCCGGATGGCCAGTTCGCGGTGGTCCTGCCACAGTTCCTGAACCGTCCCGCCGGTTACCAGACCGGCGATGTTGGTGGTGAGGATGTAGACGTTCTTGCGCACCAGCTCGTATTCGAGCGCCGCAGGCGAGTCCAGCTCCCGGGCGGGAATGCCCAGCTTCTCCAGGGCGTCCACCAGCAGGCCGGCCCGGGGGCCGTAGACCGGCGAGGGGATCAGCACCTTGAATTCCTGACCCGGTTTCTTTTCGAACCACACCGAGATCACGGTCGGATTTTCGAGTCCGTGGCGTTGCCAGTCCCGGGGTAGCAGTTCGTTCTGCAGCAGGCCGAGGCGATCCCGCCAGGGGGTTGGCACGGCCTCCAGGGTGGGGTGCAAGTCCTTCTCGGCCACGGCCACGAGGACAAGTTCCGGCTCGGGAACGGCGGCGGCCACTTCCTCCATGCGCATCTCGCGGGTAACGGGATAGACCGGGTGACCAAGCCGGAGCAGGCCGCGCGCGAACACGCCACCCATTTCGCCCAGGCCGACGATGACGACGGGGGATTTCATTTCGACGGGAACCTCCTGCGGGTTGTCATGGGCGCAAGGATAGAGGAGTCGACGGATGGCTCCAAGCATTGCGTGGCGTCATGACAGTGTTGATCTGTATCAATGGTTGCTAATGAAGTTGATCGGGTTAACGTTCCTGAAAGCGCGTTGCAGGCGCTCCGGCACAAGGGTGCGTTGAGAAAAAATTCTTGTTTAAACAATATCTTGTCGTTACCCGATTTGCCCTTTTCCGGAACGGGTCTAATATCAGGCGAATCCATGACCGGATAAAAAGACACAATATCCGTTCGGAAACTTTTGGCGTAGCATTGCTTGCCAATTGCATTCCAACGTCTCAACCAGGGGGGATTTATGTCAGAGGGTTTGGTGTTTGCACTCGTGGCCGCCGGCGCGGCCATCCTGTATGGCGTCATCACCGCGTTCCGCATTCTCAGTCTGCCCCAGGGCAACGAGGAAATGCAGCGCATCGCCAAGGCGATTCAGGAAGGGGCCTCGGCGTATCTCAAGCGTCAGTACCTGACCATCTCGCTGGTCGGCATCATCCTCGCCGTGCTGATCCTCTTCACCCTGAACGTGACCACGGCGCTCGGCTTCGTGATCGGGGCCGTGTTCTCGGGGCTGGCCGGTTTCATCGGCATGAACGTCTCGGTACGCTCCAACTCCCGCACGGCCGAAGCCGCGAAGAACGGCATCCAGGCCGGACTGTCGGTGGCCTTCCAGGGCGGCGCCATCACCGGTCTGCTGGTGGTCGGCCTGGCACTGCTGGGCGTGGCCGGCTACTACACCATTCTCGAATCCATGGGCGTCGAGGACTCTGTGCATTCGCTGGTGGGGCTGGCCTTCGGTGGCTCGCTGATTTCCATCTTTGCCCGGCTCGGTGGCGGCATCTTCACCAAGGGCGCCGACGTGGGCGCCGATATCGTGGGCAAGGTGGAAGCCGGCATTCCCGAGGACGATCCCCGCAACCCGGCGGTGATCGCCGACAACGTGGGCGACAACGTGGGCGACTGTGCCGGCATGGCCGCCGACCTGTTCGAGACCTATGCGGTCACCATCGTTGCCACCATGTTCCTCGGCAGCCTGGTACTGAAGGAAGCCGGCACGACCGCCATCGTCTATCCACTGGTGCTGGGCGGCGCCTCCATCATTGCCTCCATCATCGGCACCTTCTTCGTGCGCATCAAGGAAGGCGGCAAGATCATGGGTGCCCTGTATCGCGGGGCCGTGGCCTCCGCCGTGCTCTCGGCCATTGCCTTCTACTTCATCACCGACAGCATGATGGGCGAGAACCTGCCCTACACGGTGGGCGAGCTGTACGGCGCTTCGCTCATCGGTCTGGCCCTGACCGTGGCGATGGTGGTGATCACCGAATACTACACGGCCACCGAGTTCGCGCCGGTGCGCCGTATCGCCGAGGCTTCCACCACTGGTGACGGTACCAACGTGATCGCCGGTCTGGGCATTTCCATGAAATCCACCGCCCTGCCGGTGCTGGCCGTGTGCGCCTCCATCTGGGGCTCCCACGAGCTGGCCGGCCTCTACGGCATCGCGGTCGCCGCCACGGCCATGCTTTCCATGACCGGCATCATCGTGGCCCTGGACGCCTACGGCCCCATCACCGACAACGCCGGTGGCATCGCCGAGATGGCGGATCTGCCGCCGGAGGTGCGCAACACCACCGATGCCCTGGACGCCGTGGGCAACACCACCAAGGCCGTGACCAAGGGTTACGCCATCGGCTCCGCCGGTCTGGCCACGCTGGTGCTGTTCGCCGACTACACCCATGCGCTGACCAACGTGGGCAGTGGGGATGTCCGCTTCGACCTGTCTGATCACATGATCATCATCGGCCTGTTCATCGGCGGTCTGATTCCCTATCTGTTCGCGGCCTTTGCCATGGAGGCTGTCGGCCGGGCGGCCGGCGGCATCGTCAACGAGGTGCGCCGCCAGTTCCGGGAGATGCCGGGGATCATGGATCGCAGCCAGAAGCCCGACTACTCCCGGGCCGTGGACATGCTGACCATCGCCGCCATCAAGGAGATGATCGTACCTTCCCTGCTGCCGGTGCTGGTGCCCATTCTGGTGGGCTGGATCCTGGGCATCGAGGCCCTCGGTGGCGTGCTCATTGGCACCATCGTCACCGGCCTGTTCGTGGCCATTTCCATGACCACCGGTGGTGGTGCCTGGGACAACGCCAAGAAGTACATCGAGGACGGCAACTTCGGTGGCAAGGGTTCCGACGCCCACAAGGCGGCGGTCACCGGCGACACCGTGGGCGACCCCTACAAGGACACCGCCGGCCCGGCCATCAACCCGCTGATCAAGATCATGAATATCGTGGCACTGCTCATCGTGCCCATGCTGGTCTGATTCGCGACGGTCAAGCAGACCGGAACCGGGCGCCGCAGGCGCCCGGTTTTTTTTGCCCGAAAATCGCGGATAGTAAAAAACCCTGGATTTTGGCTCACTCACTCCCCCGATTCCGCCCCGGCTCCCACAGCACCTCGCTGCCCCGCTCGTGGCGGGCGAGGACACGGGCGACGACGAACAGCAGATCGGACAGGCGGTTGAGGTAGGCGATGGCCACGGGATTCACCTCGGCTTCCCGGGCCAGGGTGATGGCGCGGCGTTCGGCGCGGCGGCAGACGGTGCGGGCCAGGTGGCAGGTGGCGGCCGCCGGGCCGCCGCCGGGAAGGATGAATTCCTTGAGGCGGGGAAGACCGGCGTTGAAGGTGTCGAGGGCCTGCTCCAGGCGATCCACGTAGGCCTGGGTCAGCTGCCGGCGGCCCGGGGTGCTGAACTCGCCGCCGAGGTCGAACAGATCGTTCTGCACGTCGCTCAGGCAGTCGCGCACGGCCGCGGGCAGATCCCGGGCCAGGACCATGCCCACCACGCTGTTGAGCTCGTCCACGGTGCCGTAGGCTTCCACCCGGATGTCGTCCTTTTCGACCCGGCTGCCGTCGCCGAGGCCGGTGGTGCCGGCATCGCCGGTGCGGGTGTAGATCTTCGAAAGACGATGTCCCATGTCAGGTTCCTCGGCTGGACGTGAGCCGGTAGACCACCGGCAGTTCGATTTCGGTGGACCGGCCGCCGCTGATGGCCGGGTACCACTTTACCCGATGCAGGCGGCGCAGGGTACGTTCGGCCGCCAGATCGAGAATGGCGTGGCCGGAGCTTCTGAGCACGCGCACGTCCCGGATGGTGCCGGAACCATCGATGCCGAAACCGAGGGTCACGCGCCCCTCGATGTTGCGGCGACGCGCCAGCGGCGGATAGGTGAAATGGGCGCGCAGTTCTTCCCGCAGGCGCTGGACGATCTGCGCCCGATCGAGCGCAGGCGGTGCGGACTGCTCCGCAGTCTCGAGCGACTGGGCACTTTCGACCGGCCTGGACGGCGATGGCGTTTCGATCGGGGGGATCGGTTGTGGTGGAGATGCTTCCGAGGCGAGTGCAGGTTGCCGCGTCAATGGCTCGGGCTCGGGTTTCGGGCGGGCCGGTTGGCGTGACGTTCTGGCGGGGCGTTCCTGCCGTGCCGGTGGCTGTTCGGCGATCTCGATGGCCTCGATGGCAACGGACAGGCTTGGACTGGGCTCGGCAAAGTGGATTTCGGGCAGATGGTCGCGCAACGAGACGAGCAGGGCGGCATGCAGGGCCAGGGAGATGCCCAGCACCCGCCAGAACCGCCCTGTCGTTTCGCGGATCACGCAGGCCTCACTGGCTGACGAAGTCGTACTTCACGCCCACGTAGGCCGACAGGCCGGCGGTGTTGTAGCCGTAGATCAGTTCGTAGTCGGTATCCAGCAGGTTTTCGATGCGGCCTTCCAGCCAGAGATTCTTCTCCAGCGGCGTGCGTGCGGAGAGATTGATCAGGTGATAGGGCGCGAGAACCGTTCCCGCATCGTGCCGCTTGCCGGCGAACAGCCATTCGAGGCCGTAGTTGCCGCCCGTTGCCGTCTGGCGCTGGAGTTGCAGGGCAAACTTTTCCCGTGGGCGTCGCTTGAGATCCTTGCCGGTATCCGTGTCGATGGCCTTCTGCAGGGTCAGGCTGGCCTGGGCGGACCATCGTGCCTGTTGCAGCGTGTAGGTCAGTTCGAAGCCGTCGATACGGGCCTCGGAAATGTTGATGGCCTGGTTGTTGGTTCCCTGGTAGGCGATGAGATCGTCGATGGTATTGCGATACACGGAAACGGTGAGACGCCGATGAGCATCGAACCGGTGGCGCAGGCCGAGTTCCAGGTTGAGCGAGGTTTCCGGCTTCAGATTCGGGTTGCCGGCATAGAAACCGAAGAATCCAGGGTGGTACAGCTCGTTGAGGGTCGGGGCGCGAAAGGCCGTGCCCGCAGAAGCGGTGAACCGGTTGTTGCCGGCATTCGTTCCCCAGGCGATCTGACCGGAGGTGTGGCTGCCGAACGAGCTGTAGTCGTCCACCCGGCCGCTGAACTGGAGATCGTGCCGGCCCAGCGTGGTCTGCAACAGGGCATAGGCGGCGTTGGTGTCCACGGACTCGTCGAACACGGTGCTGTCGGTGGCCGTGTCGATGTTCTTGGCGGTGTCGCGAATCGCGGACAGGCCCATCGTCAGCAGTGCGGTTTCGCCCAGGGTAAGATCGTGCTGCCAGTCGGCCGTCCAGCGCCGGGTGCGGATGAAGGACGGGAAGGAGGAGACCGTGTCGATATCGTCTGCCGCCCAGCCGAGACGGAAGTTCTGTGACCAGGCGCTGGTGGTGTGATGATCGAGTCGCAGGTTCAGGGCGCTGTTGGTGCTGTTGCTGAAGACCGGCTCGGTGGCACCATCGTCGAATTCCGTGTAGCCATCGCTGTACCAGCCGCCGATCTTCAGTTTCGCCTTTTTACCCAGATCGAAACGCAGATCGCCGGAAGCACTGCGCTGGCGGTAACCATCGTTGTCCGGGTTGTAGCTGAAGGTGTTCTTGTCGTTGGTCGCGGAGAAGCCATCCGCCGCGCGGCTGCTCACGTTCAGGCTGTAACGCACGGCTTTGCCGCCGCCGAGGCCGGCCTCGAACAGCTTGCTGGCATAACTGCCTACCCGACCGCGGACGTAGGCCCGATCGTTGCGCCGGGTGAAGATCTGGATGACCCCGCCGATCGCATCGGATCCGTAGACGCTGGCATCGGGTCCGCGCACGATTTCGATGCGCTCCACATCGGAGAGAGACAGCGTGGACCAGGCAAAGGCGCCGGTGGTCGCTGAAGCGGCACGTACGCCGTCGATCAGGACCAGAACCTGATCGCTGCCGGTGCCGCGCAGAAACACGCTGGCGCCGGTGCCCGGTCCTCCATAGCGGGCCACATCCACCCCGGCCTGCAGGCGCAGCAGTTCGATGACATCCTGGGCCTGACTGGCTTCGATGTCCTCGCGGGTGATCACGGACACCGAGGCGAGGGTCTCGTCCACGGTCTGGGCCGTGCGGGTGGCCGTGACGATGACGGTATCGGCCTGCTCGGCCGCATGCAGGGACGGGATCAGGGACAGGGACAGAATGAGGCCGGACAGCAGGCCGGTCGTGGTGATGTTCATGCGTGGTCTTCCTCAGGTTTGGCGCACACCCGCGCGCAGGATTTCGCGTGCCGGGAAGGGAGGAAGACGGCAGGGAAGATGGGGCATTCCGGCCGTGTTGCCGCCCTCCGCGGCACACCCGATGGGACTTCAGGCCGGTCTCCGGGCTCGTGAGCGGGAATTGTCCCGGGCCGCGTCGCCTTCCCGCGGAAATTTCCGCAGTGGCCTTGTGACGCGGCCTGCTCTCACCTACCGTTGCGGGGGCAGCGCCGGACTTGCCGCCTTGGCGGCGCACCGGCTTCCCGTTTCACCCTGCCGCCAGCAGCGGCAGGGCACCTGAAGTCGCGCGTCCCGGTGCCGATAACCGTACCGGGCGCGAACGAGCGCGAACTTTAGGGCCACGCCTGCGCGAAGTCAATGACGGGGATCAACGGGCTGGCCGGTTCTACGCCCTATGGCACAGTGCAACGGGGCGAAAAACCCGGGAGAATCTGCGGTTGCCCCCGATCTCTGCTTTAATAGAAAGTCCAGGACCCGAAAACCGGGCCGGGACAGGGCCTCACCGGCAGGAGTTCAGATGGACATGCAACGTATTCTGGTCGTCAACGCCAAGGGCGGCTGTGGCAAGACCACGGTGGCCACCAATCTGGCCAGTCTCTATGCCAGCCAGGGCTTCAACGTCGCCCTGATGGATCACGATCCCCAGGGATCGGCGACCCGCTGGCTGAAGCTGCGGCCGGCCGACAAGCCGGCCATTCATGGGGTGAACGCCCACCAGCGGCAGGCCGTGAACGCCACCCGGGCCTGGCAGATGCGGGTGCCGCCCGGCACCGAGCGGGTCGTGCTCGATGCGCCGGCCGGGGTTTCGGCCCGGGATCTGCCCGGCTTCGTGCAGCAGGTGGATACCATCCTCATTCCGGTGCTGCCGTCGCCCATCGACATCCATTCGGCCACCGGCTTCATCAAGGATCTGCTGCTGGTGGGCAAGGTGCGCACCCACGGGGTGCGGGTCGGGGTGGTGGCCAACCGCACCCGCAAGAACACCCGGGTCTACAAGTCGCTGGAACGCTTCCTCAATACCCTGCAACTGCCCTTCCTGACCACCCTGCGCGATACCCAGAACTACGTGCATGCCTTCGAGCGCGGGGTGGGTATCCACGAGATGTGGGACCGCCGCGTGGAGCAGGACAAGCTGGACTGGCTGCCCCTGTACAACTGGCTGGAGAACGTCTCGACCGCACATGCCGTGCTGCACGGCAATCGCTGAGCGAATCGGGATTCAGGACGCCTAATCCTCTCGCCTATTGCCAAGTCCTCCCTGACTGGCTATAACGGAGCAAAGCGTCACCCGATTCCCGTGGCGTTCACTGCACAGGGAAAGCTCATGAGCCGTATTCGTGCTGTTTCACCTTCCGGCCGCCTGTGGGGTGCCCCGTTCATGCAAAACCGGTTTGGGGCAGGCGCATGACATTCCTCGATTTCCTGTTCGGACCCAACCCGGATGACCGTATCCGTGCGGTCCAGTTGCGTACCCTCTACAAGAACGCCCTGGCCATCTACCTGGTCGGCTATGTCAACACGCCGCTGATCGTGCTGGTGATGTGGCAAAGCGGTGTCTCGCATGCCGCCCTGCTGGCCTGGTGGGCGGCGATGTACGCGCTGTTGACGGTGCGTGTGATCATCTGCCGCCATTACTGGAAGGATCCCGAGCCGGAGAAGCGCATCGATGTCTGGCAACGTCGGTTCACGATCCCGAGCCTGATTTCGGGCATCCTGTGGGGAACGGCGGGGGTGCTGTTCTATATCCCGGATGGCGGCATCTACCAGGCCTTTCTGGTCATCGTGCTGGTGAGTATCGGTTCGGGCTCCATGACCTTCCTGGCCATGCATCTGCCCACCTATTACGGCTTTTTCACACTGCTGATGCTGCCGCTGCTCGTGCGCATTGCCATGGTCGGCGGACTGGTGCATCTGATCATGGCCGGCATGCTGGTGCTCTACTATGTGGTGTTCGTCTATCTCGGCCGGACCGTCAACCAGGTGTTTCTCGAATCGGCGGTGTTGCGTTTTGACAACCTCGAAGCCATTGCCCGCCTGACGGCCGAGAAGGAGGCCGCCGAGAAGGCCAACATCTCCAAGTCCAAGTTCCTGGCTGCGGCCAGCCACGATCTGCGCCAGCCGTTGCATGCCCTGAGCCTGCTCTCGGGCGCGCTGGCCGAGCGCATCCAGTACAAGGAGGTGAAGGACATCGTCTCCAAGATGCGCCTGGCGGTGTCGGCGCTGGAAAATCTGTTCAATTCCCTGCTCGACATCAGCAAGCTCGATTCGGGCGTGCTCCAGCCCCAGGTGGAGGAGGTGCCGCTGGCGGTCCTGTTCCAGCGCATCGAGAACGACCACCGGCCCGAGGCGGAAGACAAGGGGCTGGCGTTCGTGGTGGAGGATTGCGGCGGCGTGATGGTGCGCAGCGACAGCATCCTGCTGGAACGGGTGCTGCGCAACTTCGTCACCAATGCCATTCGCTACACCGAGCAGGGGCGGGTCACGCTCTCCTGCCAGGTGCAGGACGGGGAAGTGATCGTGCGGGTGGCCGATACGGGCATCGGCATCCCGCCCGAGGTGCAGGAGAACATCTTCGACGAATACTTCCAGGTGGACAATCCCGGGCGGCAGCAGAGCAAGGGGCTGGGTCTGGGGCTGGCCATCGTGGCCCGCATCTCGCGCCTGCTGGGGCATCAGATCGAGGTGGAATCGAACACCAATGAAGGATCGGTGTTCGCCATCCATGTTCCCCTGTGCGAACGCCGCCAGCGTCCCCGCGCCGAGGCCCAGCAATTGCCGGAATTCCAGCAGGATCTGCAGGATCTGCGGGTGCTGATCATCGACGACGAGAGCTCCGTGCTCGAAGCGCTGCAGGTACTGCTGGCCGGCTGGGGCTGCCAGGTGATCATGGCCCGCTCCCTCGACGAGGCCCGGGCGGCCCTGGCCGAGCAGGATGCGCCGCCCGATGCCATCATCTCCGACTACCGGCTGCGCGACGATGTCAACGGCATCGAGGCCATCGCCGAGATCGAAAAGCTGGTGGGCGAGCCGCTGCCGGCGATCCTGATCACGGGAGACACGGCGGTCAAGCCGACGGAAGCCGACAGCGGAGGCTACCGCATCCTGCACAAGCCGGTGCAGCCAGCCCGTCTGCGGGCCTTCCTCAAGCACGTGCAGTCACGCAAGCTCGAAGAGCCGGAAGCGGAAACGGTCGAGTGATTCCCCCAAAGCGGGAGCGGGCGGGGTTGTCGTTCAGACGATGAGGCCGGCCTCGCGGGCCATGATCACCGCCTGGGTCCGGTTGCTGGCATTCATGGCCTTGAGAATGGCGGTGACGTGGATCTTCACGGTCCCTTCGGCCATGCCCAGTTCGTTGGCGATGCTCTTGTTGGACAGGCCCTTGCACATGAGGGTCAGCACTTCCCGCTGGCGGGGGGTCAGATGGTATTTCTCCAGCCCCGGCGGGGGATTCATGCCCATGCGCAGTTTTTCCTGCATGCCCTGACGGATATGGAAGGTACCGCTGCTGGCGGCCAGATCGGGCACGTACACGTCGCCGTCGAGAATCTTGCGGATTGCCTCCAGCATCTCCTTGCTGGTGGAGGACTTGGGAATGTAGCCGGCGGCACCGCACTCCAGCACCCGCAGCATGTCCTGTTCGTATTCCGAGGCGGTGACGATGGCCACCGGCAGCTCGGGATAGTCCTGCCGTAGCTGGATCAGGCCGTTGTAGCCGTCGAGGCCGGGCATGTCGAGATCCATCAGCACCAGGTCGAGATCCGGGTAGTGACGCACCATCTGAATGGCCTCGTTGCCATTGCTGGCCTCGAGGATGTCCACGTCTTCGGCGAGATTCTGGAGGGTGTAGTGCAGTCCTTCCCGGAACAGGGTGTGATCGTCGGCGATGAGGATCTTCATGGCTGGTTGGATGTCCTGCTGAAGTAGGATGAAATCAAAGCATAAATCCCTTTGTGGCTTCAACACATTGTAGCGGGTTTCCGGGACGGCAGGCATATTGCACCCGCCATAGGCGGATGGTCCTAATCGGGCCACGGAACGAGACATTGTCCATCTTCGAAGACCATGTGGCGAAAGGGCATGCCGTAGAGCCGTTCCAGTCGATCCGGCGTAAGCATCTGGCGGATCGGGCCCTGTTCGCTGCGGCCATCGCCGTGCAGAAACAGGGCATGGCTGCAGTAGCGGCTGGCGAGGTTCACGTCGTGCAGGCTCATGGCTGCACCGCGGGCCTTTCGTGTCAGTTGTGTCACGCGCTGGAGCACAGTGTGCTGGTGGGGAAAGTCGAGATGGTTGGTCGGCTCGTCGAGCAGCAGCAGGGGCGGATCCTGCGCCAGCAGGGTGGCGAAGGCCAGGCGCCGGCGTTCGCCGCCGGAGAGGCTGGACACCGGCCGGTGGGCACAGTCGGCGAGGCCGACGGTTTCGAGGGCGGCCACCGCCATCTGCCGGTCGGCCGGACCTTCCCACTGCCAGCGGGACAGGTGGGGATGGCGGCCGATCAAGGCCGTCTCCAGCACCGTCGCGGGAAAGGGATCGGGGGTGTCCTGGGGCATCAGCCCCAGCCGGCGGGCGATCTCGCGCCGTTCCAGAGCGTCCAGGGGCTGGCCGTCCAGTTCCACGGAACCGGCCCGGGGCGGGCGCAGTCCGGCGAGCGTATGCAGCAGCGTGGTCTTGCCCGAGCCGTTGGGGCCGAGAATCGCCCAGCGCTGCCCGGCTTCCAGAACGAGATCCAGCTCCCGGACCAGCACCCGTTCGCCGGCGGCGATGGTGAGCTGACGGGTGATCAGTTTCATGGCGTGCGGGCGCCCCGTTGCAGCAGGTGCAGGAACAGGGGTATGCCGATCAGGGCGGTGATGATGCCCACCGGCAGTTGCTGGGGTGCCAAGAGGGTGCGGGCCAGGGTGTCGGCCAGCACCAGCAGACCGCCGCCGGCCAGGGCCGCGCCCGGCAGCAGCAGTCGATGGTCGGTCAGCCCCAGCAGGCGCACGAGGTGAGGAATCACCAACCCCACGAAACCGATGCTGCCGGCCTGGACCACGGCGCTGGCCGTGAGCAGGGAGGCCAGCAGGTATAGGCGGCGTTGCAGTTTGCGGGTGTCCACCCCGAGTGCGCCGGCCTGGAGATCGCCCCGTTGCAGGACGTTGAGATCCCGGGCCAGGGGCCAGCAGGCCAGCAGGCCGAGGCCGAGGATGGCCAGCGCCGGGCCGGGATCGCCGGCATAGGCCAGATCGCCCATCAACCAGAACAGCATGCCGTGGAGGCGCGAATCGGGGCTGACCACCAGCAGAAAGCTCACCAGCGCGCCCCAGCCGCTGGCCAGGACCACGCCGGTCAGCAGCAGGCGGGTGGGCGACCAGTCGCCGTTGCGATGGGCCAGGCCGAAGACCAGCAGCATGGCCAGCAGGGCCCCGCCGAAGGCGCTGCCGGTGAGCCACAGGCCGCCCAGGCCCGCCAGCAGGGCGAGCAGCGCCGCCACGGCAGCCCCGCCGGAGATGCCGAGCACGTAGGGATCGGCCAGCGGGTTGCGCACCAGCACCTGCATCAGGCTGCCGGCCACGGCCAGCAGGGCGCCGGTGGCGAAGGCGGACAGGGCCCGGGGCAGGCGCAGTTCCAGCACCAGACGGCCGGCCATGCCATCGGCCCGACCGGCGAACACGGCGAGCACGTCGCCGGCGGTAACGGGCACACTGCCCAGCATCAGGGCCAGGCCGAGGGCGAAGACCGCCAGCAGGCCCAGGAGCAGGAGCACGCCGAAGGCGTGGCGGTCCGGCGTGCGGAGCATGTTCAGGTGCCGCGGGGCGGCCATTCCCCCTGGCGGACGGCGATGGTCTCGCCGCGCAGGCTGAGGATGGGCCAGCCCTTCAACTCGGCATGATCCTGCAGGGTCTCGTCCGGATCCACGGCGACCGGATGGGGCACCATCTCCAGCAGGGGAAAGTCGTTGTGGGAATCGCTGTAGAAGTGACTGTCGGCCAGGTGCTGTCGGCTCTCGCGCAACCAGGCCAGCAGACGTTCCACCTTGCCCTCGCGGAAACAGGGTGTGCCGGCCACCCGGCCGGTAAAACGGCCATTGCCGTCCGTTTCCGGATCGGTGGCGATGAGCCAGGGTACCTCCAGCAGGGCGGCGATGGGCTCGGTGACGAAACGGTTGGTGGCGGTGATGATCAGCAGCTCGTCGCCCCGTTCCCGGTGATGGGCCAGCAGCGCACGGCTGGCGGGCGTGACCAGGGGCCGGATCACCGTCTCGACGAATTCCGCGCGCAGGGCCGCGAGTTGCTCGGGGTCGTTCTCGGCCAGCGGCCGCAGGCTGAAGGCCAGGAACTCCATGATGTCGAGCTCGCCGGCCTTGTATTCCTCGTAGAAGCGCTTGTTCTCCCGTTCGTAGGTCTCGCCGTCCACCACCCCGCGTTCGGCCAGGAAACGGCCCCAGAGATAGTCGCTGTCACCGGCGAGCAGGGTGTTGTCGAGATCGAAGATGGCCAGTGGCACGTGTTCGGCTCCTGTGGATGCTAGAATGTTCTCATCAATGGGAACGGATTCCCAGACCCTACAAAATGGCAGGAAAAACAATGGATTGCAAGGTCATGACCGGACGGATGCCGTGGCTGGTCGTTTGCTGTCCACTCCCGAGTGTGGAACAATCGTGACAAGCGGCAGGAAGAGACGAACGCAAGTGATTGATAGGGAAGGTTACCGGCCCAACGTCGGCATCATTCTGTTCAACCCCCGGGGTGAACTGTTCTGGGCCCGACGCATCGGCGAGGATGCCTGGCAGTTCCCGCAGGGGGGCATCCGGGCCGACGAGACGCCGGAAGAGGCGCTCTACCGGGAGCTGGCCGAGGAAGTGGGGCTCTCGCCGGAAGATGTAGAACTGGTCGGCAGCACCCGCGGCTGGCTGCGCTACAAGCTGCCGCGGCGGCTGGTGCGCCGGCGCCGCAAGCCGGTGTGCATCGGCCAGAAACAGCGCTGGTTCCTGCTCAGGCTCGTGGGTCCGGAAGGCCGGGTGCGACTGGATGCTTCCGACAAGCCCGAGTTCGACCACTGGCGCTGGGTCGATCCGGAGCGGCCGGTCAACGAGGTCATCGGCTTCAAACGGGACGTGTACCGCAAGGCCCTGGACGAACTCCTGCCGCTGGTTCGCCAGCGCACCCGGAACAACAATCAGACCACCGACTGACGGTGGCATCGAAGCCCGACAGGGCGGCCCCGAACCGGGCCATTGACCACCCCGGTTGCCCGGCAGCCGGACAGACCAACGGAGTCCCATGCTCGATACCCTGCGCCGCCTGATCCAGGAACTCAACCTCGCCCGCAATCTCGATCAGGCGCTGGGGCTCATCGTGCGGCGCGTCAAGGAAATCTCCCAGGCCGATGTCTGCTCGGTCTTCCTCGCCGAGCCCGACGGCCAGCACTATGTGCTCAAGGCCAGCGACGGTCTGAAGCCCGAGGCCATCGGTCGCATCCGGCTGGGTCGCGACGAGGGGCTCATCGGGCTGGTGGCCCAGCGGGCCGAGCCGGTCAATCTCGAGGATGCGCCCCTGCATCCCCGCTACCGCTATTTTCCCGAGTCGGGCGAGGAGCGCTTTCATGCCTTTCTGGGCGTGCCCATCATCCATCATCGCGACGTGGTGGGCGTGCTGGTGGCGCAGCGGACCAGCGCCGAGGTCTTCGACGAGGAGAGCGTCACCCTGCTGGTGACGGTGGCCGCGCAACTCGCCGGCGCCATCGCCCACGCCGAGCTGAGCGGCGAACTCAACGGGTTCGCGCCCCGGCCGACGGACGAGATCTCGCGGGCCGTCCGCGGCCAGCCCGGCGCCCCCGGTGTCGCCTTCGGCAACGCCCGGGTGCGCTATCCTCCGGCCGATATCCATGCCGTTCCCGACCGGCCCGCGGCGGACGTGGCGCACGAGCTGGCCGAGTTCGATCGGGCCGTGGATGCGCTGCGGGCGGAAATCGCCCAGCTCTCGGAGCGCATGCGCGACAACCTGCCGGCCGAGGAGCGGGCCCTGTTCGACGTCTATGCCCTGATGCTGGAGAGCGATTCCTTCACCGGGGTCACGCGCCAGCGAATCCGGGACGGCAACTGGGCGCCGGGGGCCCTGCGCCAGACCATCGAGGAACACGAGGCCGTGTTCCGCGAGATGGAGAACGACTATCTGCGCGAGCGGGTGGAGGACATTCGCGATCTGGGACGGCGCCTGCTGATGCACCTGCAGGAAGATCGCCAGCAGGAACAGGACTATCCCGAGCACACCATCCTGGTAGGCGAGGAGGTCACCGCCACCATGCTCGCCGAGGTGCCGCACGCGAAACTGGCTGGCGTGGTCTCGGTACGGGGTTCGCGAACCTCCCATGTGGCCATCCTGGCCCGGGCGCTCGGTGTGCCGGCGGTGATGGGCGTCAGCGAGCTGCCGGTGGGGCGCCTCGACGATGCCGAGCTGATCATCGACGGCTATGCCGGCCGCGTGTACA
>JALVBM010000007.1 GCA_027010665.1 Chromatiales bacterium | reverse complement strand
GCCTGGTTCCCGCGTCAGCGGGCGTTGCGGGAGCGGGTGATGCAGCGCCTGCGCAGGGTAACGCGGCGGGACAACATCCGCTTCGACGGCCTGTCCCGCGTCTCCCACGTGACCGATGCTTCCGACTGGCGGGTGGAGTATCCGCTGGTGGTGGTCACGCCCGATTCGGAAGCGGAGATGCAGAAGGTGGTGGCGGCGCTCATCGAGCTGGACATCGGCATCATTCCCCGCGGCGGCGGCACCGGCTACACCGGCGGGGCGGTGCCCCTGCAGGCCGACTGCGCCGTGATCAACACCGAGAAGCTGGAACGCCTCGGCGAGGTGGAGCAGTGGGAAGTGCTCGACGAACACGACAACAGCCGTACGGTACCGGTGATTCGGGTCGAAGCCGGTGTGGTCACCCGCCGGGTGGCGGAGAAGGCCGAGGCGCACGGTTTCGTGTTCGCCGTGGATCCCACCTCGCAGGATGCCTCCTGCATCGGCGGCAACATTGCCATGAACGCCGGTGGCAAGAAGGCGGTGCTGTGGGGCACCACCCTCGACAACCTGCTCGCCTGGCGCATGGTCACGCCCGACGGGACATGGCTGGAGGTGGAGCGCCTGCATCACAACCTCGGCAAGATCCACGAGCAGCCGGAAGTCACCTTCAAGATCACCCGCTACGAGGCCGACGGCGTGACCCGCCGTGGCGAGCCGGAAACGCTGCGGATGCCGGGCCCGGCCCTGCGCAAGCAGGGGCTGGGCAAGGACGTGACCAACAAGTTCCTCGGCGGCCTGCCCGGGGTGCAGAAGGAAGGCTGCGACGGGCTGATCACCTCGGCGGTGTTCATCCTGCACCGCATGCCGGAACACATCCGCACCGTCTGCCTCGAGTTCTACGGCAACGATCTGCGCCGCGCGGTGCCGGCCATCGTCGAGACCAAGGACTATCTCGACGGCCGCGACGACGTGCAGCTCGCCGGCATGGAGCATCTCGACGAGCGCTACGTGAAGGCGGTGAACTACACGCCCAAGTCGCCACGCCGGGATCTGCCCAAGATGGTGCTGCTGGTGGACATTGCCGGCGACGATGCCGACGCCGTGGCCGAGGCCGCCTCGGAAGTGGTGCGCCGTGCCGCCCTGCGAGAGGCGGAGGGTTTTGTCGCCGTCAGCCCCGAGGCGCGCCAACGTTTCTGGGCGGACCGCGCCCGCACCGCCGCCATCGCCGCCCACACCAACGCCTTCAAGATCAACGAGGACGTGGTGATCCCCCTCGAGAAGCTGGCCGAGTACAACGACGGCATCGAGCGCATCAACATCGAGCTGTCCACCCGCAACAAGCTGCGCATGATCGAGGCGGTGTGCGACTACCTGAACTCGGACATGCCCGAGCTGCGCCAGGTGCGCGCCGGCGAGGCGCCGGAGGAGGCCGATCCCGAGAGCGAGGCCAT
>JALVBM010000006.1 GCA_027010665.1 Chromatiales bacterium | reverse complement strand
GACACGGTGGTCGAGCGCAGCGGATTGACGACCGATGCGGTTTGCTCCATGCTCTTGGTACTGGAATTGCAAGGCTTGATTGCCGCCACCTCCAGCGGGCACTATTGCCAGACACGCCAACGGCCAGGAACCGATTGATGAAAGAAAACGTGCTCGACGTACTGATGTACCTGTTCGAAAACTACATGAACGACGAGATCGAAATCGACACCGACGAGGAATCGCTGCGCGTCGAGCTGCAGGAAGCCGGCTTCCAGGCGCTGGAGATCAGCAAGGCCTTCGACTGGCTGGAGGGCCTGGCCAACCTGCAGGAATCCCAGCCTGGCCTGGCGCCGGTCAATGCCGCCTCCATCCGGCTGTACACCGCCGCCGAGCAGGAGAAGCTGGATCGGCAGAGCCGCGGCTTCATCCTGTTCCTGGAACAGGCCGGGGTGCTGGATCACCTGACCCGCGAAATGGTCATCGATCGCATCATGGCCCTGGACGCGGAGGAAATCGATCTGGAACAGCTCAAGTGGGTGATTCTCATGGTGCTGTTCAACCAGCCGGGGCGCGAGGGCGCCTACGCCTGGATGGAGGATCTGGTGTTCGAGGACACGCCCGTCATCACCCACTGACGGGCCGCGAAGCCCCGCCCTCTGCACCCGGTGCCCGCAGCTTGCGGGCACACGCATTTTAGGCAAAGCGAAAACGAAGATACGTTACATGGCAAAGAATCTGGTCATCGTAGAGTCGCCGGCGAAAGCCAAGACCATCAAGAAATACCTGGGCAAGGACTTCAACGTCCTCGCCTCGTATGGTCACGTGCGCGATCTGCTGCCCAAGGAGGGCGCGGTGGACCCCGAGCACGACTTCGCCATGAAGTACCAGCTCATCGACAAGAACGAAAAGCACGTGGACGCCATCGCCAAGGCGCTGAAGAAGGCCGACGCCCTGTATCTGGCCACGGACCCGGACCGCGAGGGCGAGGCCATCTCCTGGCACCTGTACGAGATCCTGAAGGATCGCGGCCTGCTCGACGGCAAGCAGGTGGGCCGCGTGGCCTTCAACGAGATCACCAAGCGCGCGGTCAACGACGCGGTGGCCCATCCCCGCGAGCTGTCGGCGGATCTGATCCACGCCCAGCTCGCCCGGCGCGCCCTCGACTACCTGGTGGGCTTCAACCTCTCGCCGCTGCTGTGGAAGAAGATCCGCCGCGGCCTGTCCGCCGGCCGCGTGCAGTCGCCGGCCCTGCGCCTGATCGTCGAGCGCGAGGAGGAGATCGAAAAGTTCAAGCCCCGCGAATACTGGACCATCGAGGCCGAGGTGGAGGCCGACAAGCAGCCCTTCACCGCCAAGCTCACCCAGCTCAAGGGCAAGAAGGTCAGCCAGTTCACCCTCGACAACGAACGCAAGGCCAGGGACGCCGAGAAGGCCCTGCTCGATGCCGCC
>JALVBM010000005.1 GCA_027010665.1 Chromatiales bacterium | reverse complement strand
GAGGCGATCATGGTCTGGTTGGCCTCGGCCAGGCTGGCGGAAGGGCTGATGGTGACCGCGGGAACCTTGGTCAGATCGGTCATGACGGATCGGGCCGGCGAGTCGAGGCGGACCAGTTCGGGCAGTTCGGCATCGGGGCGGTGGTAGCTGCTGCCCGGTTCGAGCGCCAGGCTGGGCAGGGGGGTGTAGGGGTGGCTCATCACATCATCTCCTTTACGACGGTCTTCGGATTCAGTATTAAACCAATTCCATGACACCGACAAATAAAAAGCCTCAATGACCCCATCCATTCGAGGCGTCTGTTTCGATCTCTTCAATACCCTGGTGAACGTGGGCCAGGTGCCGGCCACGGTGGGCGGGTATACCGCCGACATCCTGGGCGTGGATCGGGCTCGCTGGCGAGCGGCCTGTTTCGGCGCGCATCATGAAATCCGGCGGCCCTCCGATGCGGCCGAAAACCTGCGGCGCATGGCCCGTGCGCTCGATCCGGCCATTCCGGAAACGCGCATCCGCGAAGCGGTGGCCCACCGCCAGCGCCGCTTCGATCACGCCCTGCAGCACGTGTCGCAGGCGGTATTGTCGGTGCTGACGGAACTGCGCCGGCGCGGCCTGCGCCTGGCGCTGGTCTCGAATGCCTCCACCGCCGAGGTACGCGCCTGGGACGGGTCGCCCCTGGCGCCGCTGTTCGACGCGGTGGTCTTCAGTTGCGAGTGCGGCTTCGCCAAGCCGGAGCCCGGGATCTATCGGCAGGCGCTCTCGGCACTGGCCCTGCCGGCCGGGGCCTGCCTGTTCGTGGGCGACGGTGGCAGCGACGAGCATCGGGGCGCCCATGCCGTGGGCCTGCATCCGCTGTGGCTGACCGAACACGTGGCGCCGGAAGCCCGGTCGGCGCTTGCCACGGCGCTCGCCCCCTGGATTCGGGGCCGGATCGACCATTTGTCTGACCTGCCGATCTGGCTGGCAACGTACGCCGGCTGAGCAGGGAAACCGGTGCCCGGAAACGAAAAAAGGCCGGAAAATCCGGCCTTTTTTGGTGGTGAGGCGCGGCGGTTCAGTTCGCCATGTCCTTGAGTGCCTTGAGCGGCTGGACCTTGACCACGGTGCGGGCCGGCTTGGCCTTGAAGATGGTCTCCTCGCCGGTGAAGGGGTTGATGCCCTTGCGCGCCCGGGTGGCGGGCTTGCGCACCGTCTTGATCTTCATGAGACCGGGAATGGTCATGGTGCCGGCGGCGTTCTTGCGAATGTGGCCGTGGATGATTTCGGCCAGGGCGTCGAAGACGGCCGCGACGTCCTTCTTCTTGAGATCCGTCTTCTCCGCGATGGCGTTGAAGAGCATGGTCTTGGTGTAGGGTTCCTTGATGGCGCGGACCGTGGTTTTCTTGGCGGCGGCCTTCTTGCGGGCGGCGGTCTTCTTCTTGGCTACTTTCTTTT
>JALVBM010000004.1 GCA_027010665.1 Chromatiales bacterium | reverse complement strand
GTCCCTGACACGGGCCACGCCCGTGTCTATGGCTGCTTGCGCCACCGCGCCGGCCACCTTTTCCTTCAGTCGGGGATCGAAGGGTTTGGGGATGAAGTAGTCGGGGCCGAAGTCGAGGGTGTCGAGGCCGTAGGCCTCGAGGACTTCGGGCGGGACCGGTTCGTGGGCCAGTTCGGCCAGGGCGTGGACGGCGGCGATCTTCATGGCCATGTTGATGCAGGTGGCCTGCACGTCCAGGGCGCCGCGGAAGATGTAGGGAAAGCCGAGCACGTTGTTGACCTGGTTGGGATAGTCGCTGCGGCCGGTGGCCAGGATCACGTCGTCGCGGGTGGCCCGGGCCAGGGCCGGATCGATTTCCGGATCGGGATTGGACAGGGCGAAGACGATGGGCCGCTCGGCCATGCTCGCGAGCATTTCCGGGGTCAGCAGATTGGGGCTGGAGACACCGATGAAGATGTCGGCGCCGCGCACCGCGTCGGCCAGGGTACGCCGTTCCGTCTCCCGGGAGAATTCGTGCTTCCAGGGATTGACGCCCTCGCGGCCGTGGTACACCACGCCGCGGCGATCCACCAGATAGATGCGCCGGGCGCCCAGGTGCTTGAGCATGCGCATGGCGGCGATGCCGGCGGCGCCGGCGCCGACGCAGACGATGTGGGCGCTCTGGATGTCCTTGCCGGCGATTTCCAGCGCATTGAGCAGGCCGGCGGCGATGATGATGGCGGTGCCGTGCTGATCGTCGTGGAACACGGGAATGTCCAGCAGCTTGCTCAGCCGCTGCTCGATCTCGAAGCAGGCCGGGGCGGCGATGTCCTCCAGGTTGATGCCGCCGAAGCCCGGCGCGATGCGTCGTACCGTGTCGATGAAGGCTTCGTCGTCCTCGGCGTCCACCTCGATGTCCATGGCGTCGATGTCGGCGAAGCGCTTGAACAGGACCGCCTTGCCTTCCATCACCGGCTTGGCCGCCAGCGGGCCGGTTCGGCCGAGACCGAGCACCGCCGAGCCGTCGGTCACCACCATCACCAGGTTGGCCTTGTTGGTGTAACGGGCGGCGGTCCGGGGATCCTCGGCGATGGCGCGCACCGGCGCGGCCACGCCCGGGGTGTAGGCCAGACTCAGATCCGCCTGGGTTTCGCAGGGCTTGGTCAGCAGGGTGCCGGTCTTGCCCGGGATCGGTTCGGCGTGATAGCGCAGGGCGTCGCGGGTCAGCTCGTCGTCGGTCTGGTCGGTCATGATCGGTGGTCGTCTGTCGTGGGGGAGAGATTGTAGCCGCTGGCCGCGGACGGGACGAGCAGCCTCAGTCGAGACGCTCGATCATCAGCGGATGGCGCAGGTTCATGCGCAGCTCGTGGCGCTTCTGCACGTAATAGATCCAGCCGCGCACGGTGAGTTCTTGACCCTCGAATTCGCGCGGATCCCGGCTGAACCAGCGCCGATCCTTCTTCGGCAGCCGCAGGGCGAAGCCCGGCCCCAGGTTCAGCCAGAAGGCCGTGCGGCTCTCGCCGACACGGGAGACGGTGCCGGTGACGCGCCGGAAGCCGGTATCCCGTGGCGTGAGCCGCGCTGCCGGTACCGGGTGAAAGGCCGGCTCGCGCCACACGCCGCGCCCGGCCGCGCGAGCCCGGGCCTCGGCCCGGCGATAACAGTCTGCGAAACGCAGGTTCGGCGGAAACACCACCTGGAAACCCAGGCCGGCCTCCAGCAGGCGGGCCGTGACGTTGCTGCCGTCGACCAGGAAGGGATGGGCCAGCAGGCGACCGTAGTGGTCCGTGGGATCCTGGCCGACGACCAGGCGCAGCGACTCGCCGGCCAGCAGGCGGCGCAGCATGTCGGTGGCTTCTTCGGCCAGCGGCTGGGCAGGGCGATCGTCACGGGCCCGCTCCGGCGTGTTCAGGCCGATGAAGCGCACGTGTCGGCCGTTCGCGAGCCGGATGGTGTCGCCGTCGATGACCTCGGCGACGGTGACCGGGCGACCGGCGTTTTCCGGGAGCCGGCAGTCGGCGCGGGCGGTGCAGCCGGCGAGCAGCAGCAGGCAAACGAAAAGGGGCGCCAGAAGCGCCCCTTTGCCGCGAATGCGCAATGGCATCGCCCTATTTCTTCATGCCGTACTTCTGGCGGAACTTGTCCACGCGGCCGGCGGTGTCGACCAGCTTCTGCTTGCCGGTATAGAACGGGTGGCACTGGGAACACACTTCGATGGTCAGATCCCGGCAGGCCGTGGAGCGGGTCTGGAAGGTGTTGCCGCAGCTGCAGGTGACGGTCACGTCGCAGTAGTCGGGGTGAATCTCGGGCTTCATGTTGGCTGGATCTCCAAGGGGGGCGTGTCGCTCTCCCGGCCGTTCCGGGCACCACACGCGGGTAACAGGGCCGGCGATCATACGGAAATCGGCCCGGTGCGGCAAGTGCCGTGGTGCGTCAGGACCGAGGAAAACGCAGGATGCGGGCAGAACGCCGCGGCGGTGGCGGCTGATTGTCGCCCAGTTGCTGGTAGACCTCGCCCAGCTGGTTGAAGGTCCGCCACATCAGATCGGAAATGCGCACGCAGGCGGCCATGGGGGTGCCGGAGGTCTCGCGGATGCGATCGATGCGCCACTGCAGCCGGCGCAGGCGTTCCTGGTGGTTCCGGGAGGCGCGGGCGATGCAGGCATCGAGCAGTGCGCTGCGCTGCCGCTCGAAGGACTCGGGATCGGTCTTCGCCAGCTGCGACCACTGATCGAAGTCGATGCGGCTGGCGGATACGGGTGCCGGATTCATGTTTCTTCCCCCTCGCAGACGATATGGCGCCGGCGCGCCACAATTCAATGATCCGCCGATCCGGGGGGAAAGTCAAAGGCCTGCGGGGTTATTTAAATCGTTGAAAAGGCTGATTATTTTGGGTTGCTGCGAATAACGCGGAGGGCGCTGAGACGCAGAGCGCGCAGAGAAGAGATTGATTTAGGGTAGTTGGATTCACGCACAGTGATTCGGGTCTAGCACCGCCCACCATTCCAACAAGTCTCCGCGCCCTCCGCGTTCTTTCCAGAGACCCTGTACCGCGAGCCCTACCGCTTCATCGAATCGAAGAACTCGGCGTTGGTCTTGGTTGCCTTGAGCTTGTCGAGCATGAACTCCATGGCGGCGATTTCGTCCATGTCGTGGACCACCTTGCGCAGGATCCACATCATCTGCAGCTCGTCGGGCTTGGTCAGCAGTTCCTCGCGGCGGGTGCCGGAGCGGTTGATGTTGATGGCCGGGTAGATGCGCTTCTCGGCGATGCGCCGGTCGAGGTGGATTTCCATGTTGCCGGTGCCCTTGAATTCCTCGTAGATCACGTCGTCCATGCGCGAGCCGGTCTCCACCAGGGCGGTGGCGAGGATGGTCAGGGAGCCGCCTTCCTCGATGTTGCGGGCGGCGCCGAAGAAGCGCTTGGGCCGGTGCAGGGCGTTGGCGTCCACGCCGCCGGTGAGCACCTTGCCGGAGGAGGGGATCACGGTGTTGTAGGCCCGGGCCAGGCGGGTGATGGAGTCGAGCAGGATGACCACGTCCTTCTTGTGCTCCACCAGGCGCTTGGCCTTCTCGATCACCATCTCGGCCACCTGCACGTGGCGCGAGGCGGGTTCGTCGAAGGTGGAGGCGACCACCTCGCCGCGCACCGAGCGGGCCATTTCCGTCACTTCCTCGGGCCGCTCGTCGATGAGCAGCACGATCAGGTAGACGTCCGGATAGTTGTGGGTGATGGAATGGGCGATGTCGTGCAGCATCATGGTCTTGCCGGCCTTGGGCGGCGAGACGATGAGACCGCGCTGACCCTTGCCCACGGGGGCGACCAGGTCGATGACGCGGGTGGTGACGTCCTCGGTCGAGCCGTTGCCGATCTCTAGCTTGAGGCGTTCGGTGGGATGCAGCGGCGTGAGGTTCTCGAACAGGACCTTGTTCTTGGCGTTCTCCGGGGGCTCGAAGTTGATCTCGTTGACCTTGAGCAGGGCGAAGTAGCGTTCCGAATCCTTGGGCGGGCGGATCTTGCCGGAGACGGTGTCGCCGGTGCGCAGGTTGAAGCGCCGGATCTGGCTGGGCGAGACGTAGATGTCGTCGGGGCCGGCCAGGTAGGAGCTGTCGGGCGAGCGCAGGAAGCCGAAGCCGTCCTGGAGGATTTCCAGCACCCCGTCGCCGTAGATGTCCTCGCCGCTCTTGGCATGGGCCTTGAGGATGGCGAAGATGATGTCCTGCTTGCGGGCGCGGGACATGCCTTCGATGCCGTTGGCGGTGGCCAGTTCGATGAGTTCGGGAACGGGGGTCTTCTTGAGTTCGGTCAGGTTCATGGGTACAGGTTTGGAAGGTGGATAATGCCGGGTTCGACGACAGCGCAGCGGACGCAACGCAGCGAAGATGGCAAGGAATGTTCGGGTCTAGGGGTTTTTCGGGAGGCCTGCCGGGGAAGGCGGCGGGCGGTCCGGGAATCTTGTGATTGTAGGTAAAGCGTAACAGCAGACCGGGCGGGTGTCCAGCCCCGCCCGGCCAGCGGGGGTGTCAGAGGTTGCTGTCGATGAAGGCGGTGAGCTGGGACTTGGAAACGGCCCCCACCTTGGTGGCTTCCACGTTGCCGTTCTTGAACAGCATCAGGGTCGGGATGCCGCGAATGCCGAACTTGGGCGGCGTGTTGGGATTCTCGTCGATGTTGAGCTTGGCGACCTTCAGCTTGCCGGCGTACTCCTCGGCGATCTCGTCGAGGATGGGGGCGATCATCTTGCAGGGGCCGCACCAGTCGGCCCAGTAGTCCACGAGGACGGGCTGGTCCGCTTTGAGGACTTCGTCTTCGAAGGTGTCATCGGTGACATGGACAATTTTATCGCTCAAGGTTGTGTCTCCCACAGGTCTGGTTGCCGGCCGCCGGGGCCGCTTGCGCACATTTGAGCCCAACCGGGGGGCGAATGCAAGCCCATGAGCGGATATCGATCTGCTATCCTAGCGGTCCATGAGCGAAGCCCATCTGACCGACACCCGCTTCGGCGATTTCGATCTGCCGAAAGAATTGTTGCAAGGCATTGAGGCGGCGGGCTTTTCCCGCTGCACGCCGATCCAGGCCGAGACCCTGCCGCTGGCCCTGGCCGGCAGGGACGTCAGCGGCCAGGCCCAGACCGGCACCGGCAAGACTGCCGCTTTCCTGATCGCTGCCTACGCCCATCTGCTGCGCCATCCGTCGCCGGCCAACCGGCCACCCACCTCGCCGCGGGCCATTATCCTGGCGCCCACCCGCGAACTGGCGGTGCAGATCCACCGCGATGCCGAGACCCTGGGCCGCTTCACGGGCCTGAAGCTGGGCCTGGTCTACGGCGGCACCGGTTACGAGAGCCAGCGCGAGCAACTGCAGGCCGGCGTGGACATCCTCATCGGCACCCCGGGGCGGCTCATCGACTACTTCAAGCAGCGGATCTTCGATCTCAAGTGGATCCAGGTGATGGTCCTCGACGAGGCCGATCGCATGTTCGATCTGGGTTTCATCAAGGACATCCGCTATCTGCTGCGACGCATGCCCAAACCCGAGAAGCGTCTCAACCTGCTGTTCTCGGCCACCCTGTCCCATCGCGTGCAGGAGCTGGCCTATGAGCACATGAACAATCCCGAGACGATCAAGATCGAACCGGAGAAGGTCACCGCCGGCCAGATCGAGGAGCGCATGTACTACCCGGCCAAGGAGGAGAAGATCCCCCTGCTGCTGGGACTGCTGCAGAAGGAAAACGTGGAGCGGGCGCTGATCTTCGTCAACACCAAGCGCATGGCGGAGAAGCTGGAAGGCTATCTGAAGGGCAACGGCTATGGCGTGGCGCTGCTGTCGGGTGATGTGCCGCAGAAGAAGCGCCTGCGCCTGCTGCAGGCCTTCACCGACGGTGAGGTGAACATCATGGTGGCTACCGACGTGGCCGCCCGCGGGCTGCACATTCCGGCCGTGAGCCACGTGTTCAACTTCGACCTGCCCCAGGATGCCGAGGACTACGTGCACCGCATCGGCCGCACTGCCCGCGCCGGGGCCTCCGGCACCGCCATCAGCTTCGCCTGCGAGGAATACGTCTTCTCCCTGCCGGAGATCGAGGAATACATCGGCCACAAGATCCCGGTAGCCGCCATCGACGCCGAGCTGCTGTTGGAGCCCAAGCCGCCGATCTTCGAGCCCCGCAGGCGCCGCGGCGGCGGACGCCGCCGCGGCGCAGGGCCGAGTGGCGACGACCGAGGGCCGAGGAGGAGGCGGCGGCGCTCGCGCGCGCCGCGGGAAAAACAGGCCTGATCCGCTGCGTCAATAACACAGCGAGGCCCGCAATACCGGATTTTCGGGGATGGCTTTCGGCGTTGTCCGACCCGTTTTTCCTCGGCTCCGGCATCCTGCTTCGCTCTACCTCCTGCATCCCTGCAGTCGTCGCCACTCGCTACTCGTCCCTCGGCCCTGCGCCAGCTTCGCTGGCGCCTAGCGCTTGTGGTGCTGACGCCAGGACTGGAAGGTGGGGAACTGGGTATAGCCCTTCTCGTCGATGTAGGTCAGCACGTTGTACAGGCGGTAGAACCAGACCACCGAATCGATGCGCATGATCTCCTTGCCCCGTTCGTCGAAGAAGATCAGGGTGGGGGCGTAGTCCAGCTCGAGGGTCTTCGCCCAGTCGCGGGCGGTGGTGCGCCGGCCGGTCGGGGTGATCACCGGGGTGTCGCTCTCCATGTCGAGCTGCACCGCGTCCATCCTGCCGAGCAGCTTGCGGATGCGGGGATCGGCCAGGGGACCGGCGTGGAGCACGTCGCAGGCGTGACAGCGGCGGCGCTCGAAGAAGACCACCAGTGGTCGCTGGCCGGGAAAACGGCTGCGATCCAGGTTGTAGGGTGGCGGGGCGAAGAAATCCTCCTGGTTGAGTTCGTTCTTGCCGTAGCTGTAGGCGCCCTCGGCCCGGGCCAGGTAGTCGGCGAAGGATTCCTCGCGATGATGGCCATCGGCCACGTATTCGAGGGCGGCGCGGAACTGGTAGGGCGGGCGGTAACCGCGCAGGCGCAGCACCATCCTGCCATGGCGATCGATGAACACCAGCGAGGGTGTGAAGTTGGTGTTGTACTTGATGGCGAATTCCTTCTCCGTGTATTCGTTGCCGTCCAGTCCGATGACGGGCTTCTGGCCGCGCACGTCGATGGCGATCACGTCGAAATACCGGCGGGTATAGTCGACGATGTCCTTCTGGCCCCAGTTGTTCTCCAGGTGGGCCTTGCAATAGGGGCAGTGTTCCTGGTGAAAATAGAGAATGATGCCGCGCTTGCCATTGGCGACGGCTTCCGCCAGATCCTCGGGCAGATCGAGGAAGCTGACCTTGAACCAGTCGGGAAGGGTGAGCGGCTCGCGCAGGGGTTCGTCGTCGAAGACCAGTTCGTCGTCCGGGCCGCTGGCGCCGGCGGGAAGCAGAATCAGGCACAGCAGGGCGGCGAGCAGCAGGCGAACGGGCATGTTGACCTCCGAACGGTGGGCGGGCCGTTTTGCTAGAATGGCCGGAATCCCTGGCGACGAAGGACCATTATACCGACATGACCATTCAGGTTTCGATTTCCTTCGGGGAATTTCTCGACAAGCTGACCATTCTCGAAATCAAGGCCGAGCGTATCCAGGATGCGACGAAACGGGCCAACGTGATCCGCGAACGGGACCTGCTGCGCCGCATCTGGGCCGAACATCCGGCTTCTGCGACCGATATCCAGGCGGAACTGTCCCGCCTCAAGGTGATCAACGAAAAGCTGTGGGATATCGAGGATGACATTCGTGAGCAGGAACGGAAGCAGGATTTCGGTCCGCGTTTTATCGAACTGGCCCGGGCTGTCTATTTCACGAACGACGAGCGCGCTGCGGTCAAGCGCGAGCTGAACGAAAAGCTGGGATCGGAACTGGTCGAGGAAAAATCCTACGCCGATTACCGGGGTGGCGATTCCGCCTGAGCCCGGGCGGGTCGTTCCGGGTGAGTCGTCCCGGCAGGCTCGTCCGGGCCGGGCCGGGGCGCGGCTTCCCGCAAGGCGGACAGGCGCTGCAGATCCCTGCGAATGTCGGCGATGGAACGGGCCAGCAATGCCTGTTCGTGGTCCGTGAGCGGCAGGGTCACGATCTGTTCCATCCCCCGCCTGCCAAGTTGACAGGGCACACACATGGCCATGCCCGACACACCGTATTCCCCCTCGAGAATGGCGATGCCCGGCAGGATGCGCTGACGGTCGTTGGCAATGGCATCCACGGTCTGGGCAATGGCGGCGCCCGGCGCGATGTGGGCGGTGCCTTCGCGTTTGAGTTGCAGGATCTCCGAGCCGGCGCGGCAGGTGCGTTCGGACAGACGGGCAATCCGGGCCGGATCGAGGAATTCGGCGATGGGAATGCCGTTGACGTAGGAGTATTCCACCAGCGGCACCATGGTGTCGCCATGGCCGCCGATGACCATGGCCGTGACGTTGCGGACCGAACAGCCGGCCTCTTCGGCAATGAAGGCGGCCATGCGCGCCGAATCGAGGACCCCGGAGAGACCGAGGATGCGCTGCCGGGGCCAGCCGGTGCGCACGTGGGCATTCCAGGTGAGGATATCGGCCGGGTTGGCCACCTGCAGGATCAGGCTCTGTGGTGCATGGCGGACGATGGCATCGAGAACGGGATCCTGGATGGCCAGATTGGCGGCCAGCAGATCCGAACGACTCATGCCGGGGCGACGCGGACTGCCGGCGGTGATGATGACCAGTTCGGCACCGGCAAGGGCGGCGGTGTCCTCGCTGCCGGTGAGACGGGTGTCAAACCCCTCGAGCGGGCCGGCATGCTGGATGTCCAGGGCGATGCCCTGCGCCCAGCCGGGACGGACGTCCACCAGCACGATTTCGTGGGCGAGTTCCTCACGGGCAATCGCCAGTGCGGCGGCCGTGCCGACGTTGCCGGCACCGATGATGGCGATTCGCTCGAGCATGGCCGATCTCCTTTGCGTCCGGGCAGTATCCAGCGTAGTCCCGGCGCCGGAAATCGGCCATAGGCCTTTCGGCGGTCGTCAGCCGGCCTGCGGTGTGCCCACCGTGTGGCAGGGCTGCTGGAAGTAGCAGGTCAGGGCAGACGTGGCCGAGGTCAGGATCCAGAAGGCGAAAAAGCCGATGGTATAGCCGCCGAGGTGTGAGACCGGCGGCAGTCCCGCCACGTTGGCGAGCACGACCGGATCGAACAGGGTGAAGAACAGGATGGTCGCCAGGCCCGAGGTGAGGAACGAGGGCCAGAGGATGGCGATCACGATTTGCAGGCGCGGGATCTCCGCCTTGGGTTCGGGCATCTTTGCATCTCCATCACGCGGGTCACGGCGTGCCGGATCCGGCGGGGTCCGGGCCGCGACGTTTGTTGTCGTTGTCGTTGGACACACCCTCACCGGCCTGCGGGTCGGGCGCCAGCCCGAGGGATGCATCCCTGTTATTTATAGCAGTCCGGGATCAGGGTGCAAGCCGCCATTCGGTCGTGCCGGGCAGGGTAACCCGACCACGAATGCGCCATTGTGCGTCGAGCGGTGCAAGGAGCAGGTGCCAGTTGCCGGGTTCGGGGGCGCGGGCAAGGGAGCCCAGATAGCGACCATCGGGCTGGCGCAACAGGGGCACGTCCCGATCCAGGCCGGCGCGGGTGGGGTGTACGAGTCGCAGGCGCAGGCGCTCGGGCAGGGGACCGTCCCCGGTCAGTTCCAGGCGGATGGTCTGGGTGGCCGCATCCCACTCGACCCGGGCCGCGAGGCCGCGGGCGGCCGCCCGCTCGCTGCGGGCCAGATCCCGATTGATGGCCAGGCCGGCCTTGTAGTAGTCGTCCTCCACCAGCCCGTCCGGATTCTTCACGGCGATGATCACCGTGGCGATGCCGGCGATCACGGCGCTGGCGGGCAGGGCCATGATGAACCAGGGCCAGAACTGGCGGTACCACGGCTGTGGGGCGGTGTCGTTCATCGGCGTCTCCTCAGTGCATCATCGGTCCCAGGAAGCGACCGGTCTCGACGATGGAAAGTTCCGGATCGTCCACTGCCTGCAGGTGGAAGCGGATCTCGGAGCTGGTCTTCTTCAGGTTGACGGGATCCACCCGCACGCGTACCGGAATGGTGATCACCTTGCCGCTGGGGGCGGTGATTTCCGGATCCCGGGTGACCAGTTGCAGCCCCTCGATGCCGTCCACGCTGAGGCGGTAGGTGTGGGGCTTTTCGTCCATGTTGATGATCTTGAGGATGTAGGTGTTCTCCACCAGCCCTTCGGTGGTTTCCTGATAGAGCACGTTGCGATCGCGAATGATGTCCATGCGCAACGGGGTGCGGGTGGCCATGCTGTAGAACAGCAGGCCGGTCAGGGTCAGCAGCAGCAGACCGTAGACGACCACCCGCGGGCGCAGGATGCGGGTCGGCTTGCCCTCCAGGGCGTTCTCGGTGGTGTAGCGGATCAGGCCCTTGGGGTAGTCCATCTTTTCCATGACCTGGTTGCACACGTCGATGCAGGCGGCGCAGCCGATGCACTGGTATTGCAGCCCGTCGCGGATGTCGATGCCGGTGGGGCAGACCTGCACGCACAGGGTGCAGTCCACGCAGTCGCCCAGGCCCAGCTCGCGGGGATCCACGCCCTTGCGCCGCGGGCCACGGGGTTCGCCGCGTTTCTCGTCGTAGGAGATGATCAGGGTGTCGCGATCGAACATGGCGCTCTGGAAACGGGCATAGGGGCACATGTAGATGCACACCTGCTCGCGCAGGAACCCGGCGTTGCCCCAGGTGGCAAAACCGTAGAAGAGGATCCAGAAGGTCTCCCAGGGGCCGAGCGAGAGGGTCGTCAGTTCGGTCCAGAGCGTGGTGATGGGCGTGAAGTAGCCGACGAAGGTGAAGCCGGTCCAGGCGGCGAACAGGGCCCACAGCAGGTGCTTGGTGGCCTTGATGCGGATCTTGCGCGGTGTCCAGGGACTCTTGTCGAGCTTGATCTGCTTGTTGCGATCACCCTCCAGCCACTGCTCGATCCACAGGAAGACCTCGGTCCAGACGGTCTGCGGGCAGGCGTAACCGCACCACAGGCGCCCGGCCAGGGTGGTGAAGAAGAACAGGGCCAGGGCGGCGATGATCAGCAGCAGGGCCAGATAGAAGAAGTCCTGGGGCCAGAACACCAGGCCGAAGACGTAGAACTTGCGCGCCGGCAGATCGAACAGCACCGCCTGATGACCGTCGTACTGGAACCAGGGGACGAAGTAGTACAGGCCGAGCAGGACCACCACGCCCAGAACCCGCAGGGTCGCGAACAGGCCGGTGACCTTGCGCGGATAGATTTTCTGGTGCTTGGCGTAGAACTCGATGTTCTCGCCTTCCGGGGCGGGGGAGTTGGCGGTCTTGCTCATGTCGGTTTCGTCTGCATGTGTTGATGGATGGCACGTGATGGCCCGGCCCACCATGCGGGCGTCGGCTGGCCATTTCCGGCGGAACCCGCCGGTATGGGCGGCGGCGGGCAAGAAAACGCCACCCGGGACGTGGGTGGCGTCGGCGATACGGTCCGGATGACGGACGCGCTTGCGTCAGCGCCCGTTGTCAGTCTCTGGGCGGCTTGATGAAGAAAATATAAAACAGGACGAGCAGCATGCCCACCATGAATACCCCGATTCCAAAGGTGAGAATACCGGCCCAGCTGCTGAAGATCATCTCGAAGAACATGGTGCGTCAACCTCGTGGGTAAGTGGCGGCCCGCGGGTGCGGGCCGCCGACCGGTTCAACGTTGCGACAGACTGTAGACGTAGGCGGCCAGCACGTGCACCTTGTTCTCCCCGAGGAAGTCGCGGTGCGCGGGCATGCGGCCGTTGCGGCCCTTGGTGATGGTCTGGCGAATGGCGCCGGGCGAGCCACCGTAGAGCCATACGTTGTCGGTCAGGTTGGGTGCGCCCATGGCCGGGTTGCCCTTGCCGTCCGGGCCATGGCAGGCGGCGCACATGTTCTGGAAGATTTCCTTCCCGGCGGCCGCCTTTTCGGCATCGTGCTGGCGGCCGCTGAGGCTGAGCACGTACTCGGCCACCTTGTCCACGCCATCGGGACCCAGCGCATCACCCCAGGCCGGCATGGCGCCCTGGCGTCCGTCGAGGATGGTGGTCTTGATGGCTTCGGGATCCCCGCCCCACAGCCAGTCGTTGTCGGTGAGGTTGGGAAAGCCCGGTGCGCCGGTGGCGGTGGAGCCGTGGCAGGAAGCGCAGTAGTTGAGGAACAGCCGCTCGCCCACCTTCAGGGCCGCCGGATCCCGGGCCAGTTCCTCGATGGGCTTGCTGGCGAAGGCGGCAAAGATGGGATCGTACTTCTGTCGGGCCTGTTCCATCTCCTTCTGGTATTGCCCGGTGGAACTCCAGCCCAGATAGCCCTGCCAGTTGCCGAGCCCCGGATAGAGGGCCAGATAGACGAGGCCAAAGATGATGGTGCCGTAGAACATCCACAGCCACCAGCGGGGCAGCGGGTTGTTGTATTCCTCCAGGTTCTCGTCCCACTTGTGGCCGGTGACGTCGCCGGTCGCGGCTTCCCCCGGCCGGGGCTTGCTGGCCCACTTGATCAGCCAGTAGCAGGCCAGGATGTTGCCGACCGAAATGATGGTAATCCACCAGCTCCAGAAGCTACTCATGATGGTCTCCTTTGTTCTTGTCGGTGCGCGGCGTCTCGGGCTCCTCGAGGGGCAGACGGGCGGCCTCGTCGAAGCGGGCCTTGCGCTTGCCGCTCCAGGCCCAGGCCCAGATGCCGATGAAGGTCACGAACAGGACCAGGGTGTACCAGGCGCGGATGTCGTTCAGGTCCATGCTCATTTCCCCTTCAGGGCTGTGCCCAGGCCCTGCAGATAGGCAATCAGGGCGTCCAGCTCGGTCTTGCCGCGAACCTCGTCGGCGGCCTTGGCGATCTGCTCTTCGGTGTACAGTTCACAGCCGTTGCAGGTGGCGGCGATGAGTGTGTTCATCACGCGCATCTTCTTGGCAGTGAGCTTGCCGTCGAGCTCGTTCTCGGCCAGCCAGGGGAAGCCGGGCATGTTCGACTCCGGCACCACGTCCCGGGGATTGATCAGATGTACCCGGTGCCAGTCGTCCGAGTAGCGCCCGCCCACCCGGGCCAGATCCGGACCGGTGCGCTTGGAGCCCCACTGGAAGGGGTGGTCGTAGACGAACTCGCCGGCCACCGAATAATGACCGTAGCGTTCGGTCTCGGCGCGGAAGGGCCGGATCATCTGCGAGTGACAGACGTAGCAGCCTTCGCGCACGTAGATGTCCCGGCCTTCGAGGCGCAGGGGCGAGTAGGGCTTGAGCCCCGCCACCGGCTGGGTGGTGTCCTTCATGAAGAACAGGGGCACGATTTCCACCAGACCGCCGAAGCTGATGACGATGATGATGAACAGGATCAGCAGGCCGGCATTCTTTTCAACGGCTTCATGACTCATGTCGATTCCTCCTTCAGGCGCTCTGGGTGGCAGTGGCCGCGGCGGGGGTGGCGCCGCTGATGGTCTTCCAGGCGTTCCAGGCCATGATGAACATGCCGGTCAGGAACAGGGTGCCGCCCAGGAAGCGCACGAAGTAGTAGGGATACATGGCCTTGAGGCTCTCGACGAAGCTGTAGGTGAGCGTGCCGTCGTCGTTCACGGCGCGCCACATCAGGCCCTGCATGACCCCGGAGATCCACATGGAGGCGATGTACAGCACGATGCCCACGGTGGCGATCCAGAAGTGGGTCTCCATGGCCTTCACCGAGTACATCCGCTCCTTGCCGAACAGTTTCGGGATCAGGAAGTAGATGGAACCGATGGAGACCAGGCCCACCCAGCCCAGGGCGCCCGAGTGCACGTGGCCGATGGTCCAGTCGGTGAAGTGGGACAGGCTGTTGACCGTCTTGATGGACATCATCGGGCCTTCGAAGGTGGACATGCCGTAGAAGGACAGGGAGACGATCAGGAACTTGAGGATGGGATCGTCACGCAGTTTGTGCCAGGCCCCGGAGAGGGTCATCATGCCGTTGATCATGCCGCCCCAGGAGGGGGCCAGCAGAATCAGCGAGAAGACCATGCCCAGGGACTGGGCCCAGTCGGGCAGGGCGGTGTAGTGCAGATGGTGCGGGCCGGCCCAGATGTAGGTGGAGATCAGGGCCCAGAAGTGCACCACCGACAGGCGGTAGGAGTAGACCGGACGGTTGGCCTGCTTGGGAATGAAGTAGTACATCATGCCCAGGAAGCCGGCGGTCAGGAAGAAGCCCACGGCGTTGTGCCCGTACCACCACTGCACCATGGCGTCGATGGCGCCCGGGTAGATGGAATAGGACTTGGTCAGCGAGACGGGCACCTCCAGGTTGTTGAAGATGTGCAGCACCGCAATGGTCAGGATGAAGGCGCCGTAGAACCAGTTGGCCACGTAGATGTGGCTGACCTTGCGCTTGACGATGGTGCCGAAGAAGACGATGGCGTAGGCCACCCAGACCACGGCAATCAGCAGGTCGATGGGCCACTCCAGCTCGGCGTATTCCTTCGACGAGGTGATGCCCAGGGGCAGGGTCACGGCTGCCAGCACGATGATCAGCTGCCAGCCCCAGAAGGTGAAGGCCGCCAGGCCATCGGAGAACAGTCGCGTCTGGCAGGTGCGCTGGACCACGTAATAGGAGGTGGCGAACAGGGCCGAGCCGCCGAAGGCGAAGATCACCGCATTGGTATGCAGTGGTCGCAGGCGGCTGAAGGTCAGCCAGGGAATGTCGAAGTTCAGCTGCGGCCAGACCAGTTCAGCGGCGATGTAGACGCCGACAGCCATGCCGACGATGCCCCAGACGATCGTCATCACGGCGAACTGGCGAACGACCTTGTAGTTGTAGGTGTCTGCAGTGTCCATAGACCATCCTTATAGCGTTTGTTATCGGAGGGATTCGCGTCAAACGGACATACCTTACCGGCATGACCTGGACCAACTCTAGACGGAGCCTTGATCCAGATCAAAGAATAGCGGAGTTTTGTTCCGCGATCGGGAACTTTTCTTGCAAGGCGCGCGGCAGATCCGGCAGTCGTGGCACGCAGAGTAGGGACATGCGTCCCGAAGGGTCAGTGTTCCTGGCGGTTGAGGGCCGACTCGGTGCGGACGTCGGTGGTGCAGCGGTTGGCCAGGGTCTGCAGGGCCGGCAGGTCGCGGATCTGCACGTGCTTGCGCTCCACCTTGAGCAGGCCCTGCTCCTGGAACTGGCTGAACAGGCGGCTGATGGTCTCCACGGCCATGCCCAGCAGGTTGGCGATGTCGTTGCGGGACATGCTCAGGTTGAAGTCGGTGGCGGAGTAGCCGCGGGCACGGAACCGGTCCGAGAGCTGGCACAGGAAGCTGGCCAGCCGGGATTCCACCGGGGCCCGGGCCAGCACCGCCAGATGGCAGTGCTCGTGCTGCAGCTCCTCGCTCATCAGGCTCAGCAGGTGATGCTGCAGGCCGGGGATCTGGAGGCTCAGTTCCTCCAGGCGTTCGAAGGGCAGTTCGCAGACGCTGACCGTCTCAAGGGCCCGTGCCGAGGTGACGTGCACCTTGCCGGCGATGGCATCCAGCCCCAGCAGCTCGCCGGGCAGGTGAAAGCCCACGATTTGCTCGTGGCCTTCCTGGTTGATGGTGAAGGTCTTGATGGAGCCGGCCCGCAGGGCATAGACCGACTGGAAGGGCTCGCCGATGCGATACAGGTATTCGCCCTTCTCCACCGGGCGGCGCCGATGGATGATGCGATCCAGCCGTTCCAGATCGCCCTGTTCCAGCCCCATGGGCATGCACAGCCGGTAGAGGCTGCATTTCTGGCAGTGGGAGCGGAGTTCATCCAGGTTGACGACGCGGGACTTGGTCATGCGACAGCCTTCTCGATTCAGCCCGACCGCGGGTCAGGGGGAGACGACGAAACAGCCCGACAACTATACGTGATTTGACCGAGTAAAAACAGAATTCTGCGCGTCTTTGACCGGGGTCATGAGCGCAGACCGGATCCGGCTGGAAAATCCGCCCGGTTTGGGCTACGGGCAACGGCTGTGCGCGAGGGGTTTTGATCTATAATGGTGGCCCTCGTCGGACCGGGACGAACGCCAGGCTTTCTCTTCCGGGATCTGACAGACCTGACATCCGCAACCGGAGAACCCCCATGGCGGACCGTACGGCCACGGTAAAGCGCGAGACCCTGGAGACCCGGATCGAGGTGACCCTCAACCTCGACGGCATCGGCAAGTGCGAATTCAACACCGGGGTGCCCTTCCTCGAGCACATGCTCGAGCAGGTGGCCCGCCACGGCCTCGTCGATCTTTGGGTTCAGGCCCAGGGCGATCTGCACATCGACGCCCACCACACGGTGGAGGACATCGGCATCACCCTCGGCCAGGCCTTCGCCGAGGCCGTCGGCGACAAGAAGGGCATCGTCCGCTACGGCCACGCCTATGTGCCGCTGGACGAGGCGCTCTCGCGGGTAGTCATCGATTTCTCCGGCCGGCCCGGCCTGGTCTACGAAGTGGACTTCCCGCGGGCGCGGATCGGCGATTTCGACGTGGATCTGTTCGCCGAGTTCTTCCAGGGCTTCGTCAACCACGCCCGGGTCACCCTGCACATCGACGGCCTGCGGGGCCGCAACGCCCACCACGTGGCCGAGACGGTATTCAAGGCCTTCGGCCGCGCCCTGCGCATGGCCCTGGCCACGGATCCGCGCATGGGCGAGATGACGCCTTCCACCAAGGGCACGCTTTGAGGAAAGGCGCCGGCCCGCAACGCCCGATCACACGTTCATGAGCACCGTCGCAGTCATCGATTACGGCATGGGCAACCTGCACTCGGTCGCCAAGGCGCTGGAACACGCCGGCGTGGCCGAGCGGGTGCAGGTGACCGCCGATCACGGCGCCATCCGGGCCGCCAGTCACGTGGTGCTGCCCGGCGTGGGCGCCATCCGCGACTGCATGGGCGAGATCCGGCGCCTGGGGCTCGACGACGTGGTCCGTGACGTGGCCGCCGCCGGCACGCCCCTGCTGGGGGTGTGCGTGGGCATGCAGGCGATGCTCGACTGGAGCGCCGAGAACGACGGCACCGACTGCCTCGGCCTGCTGCCGGGCAAGGTGCTGCCCTTCGGGCCGGATCTGCGCGATCCGGCCAGCGGCGCGCGCCTGAAGATCCCGCACATGGGCTGGAACCAGGTCCACCAGACCCGGTCTCATCCCCTGTGGAAGGACATTCCCCAGGATTCCCGCTTCTATTTCGTGCACAGTTATTACGCCGAACCCGCCGATCCGGCGCTGGTGGCCGCCACCACCGAATACGGCCATGCCTTCGCCTCGGCCCTGTCCCGCGACAACGTCTTCGCCGTGCAGTTTCACCCGGAGAAGAGCCAGCAGGCCGGCCTGCAGCTGTATGCCAATTTCCTGCGCTGGGACGGCACGATCTGAACCCCGTCAAACGAAGAGACATGCCATGCTTCTGATTCCCGCCATCGACCTCAAGGACGGCAAATGCGTGCGCCTGCGCCAGGGCCGCATGGACGATGCCACGGTTTTCTCCGACGACCCGGTGGCCATGGCCGGCCAGTGGGTGGATGCCGGCGCCCGGCGCCTGCACATCGTCGATCTGAACGGCGCCTTCGAGGGCCGGCCGGTCAATGCCGACGTGGTCAGGGCCATCGCCGAGGCCTATCCGGACCTGCCCATCCAGCTCGGGGGCGGGATCCGCGACGAGGACACGGTGCAGGCCTATCTGGACGCCGGGGTGCAGTACGTGATCATCGGCACCAAGGCGGTCAGCGCGCCCCATTTCGTCAACGATCTGTGCCTGGAGTTTCCCGGCCACATCATCGTCGGCCTCGACGCCAAGGACGGCAAGGTGGCCATCGACGGCTGGTCCAAGCTCTCCCGGCACGATGTCATCGACATGGCCAAGCACTTCGAGAACGATGGCGTGGAAGCCATCATCTATACCGACATCGGCCGCGACGGCATGATGAGCGGCGTCAACATCGACGCCACCGTCAAGCTCGCCCAGGCCATCAACATTCCGGTCATCGCCTCCGGCGGCATCACCAACCTGGACGACATCCGCGCCCTGTGCAAAGTCGCCGACGAAGGCATCATGGGCGCCATCACCGGCCGGGCCATCTATGAAGGCACCCTGGACTTCGCCGAAGGCCAGAAACTGGCCGACGAACTGACCGGGGACGGGAATTGATGGGGTTTCTGGAAAGAACGCAGAGGGCGCAGAGACGCAGAGAGCGCGGAGGATACCGGGTGTTTTTGTATCGGGACTGTACGTTGAACGGGCTATGTGAAACGGGTGGCTTCTGCCAACCCTCCTTCATCAACTCTGCGCCCTCTGCGTCTCTGCGCCCTCTGCGTTGTTCGCAGTCTGCCAGGTAATCGGATCATGGGACTGGCGAAGCGCATCATTCCCTGTCTGGACGTGGACAATGGCCGCGTGGTCAAGGGCGTGCAGTTCGTGGACATTCGCGATGCCGGGGATCCGGTGGAGATCGCGCGCCGTTACGACGAGCAGGGGGCCGACGAGCTGACCTTTCTCGACATCACCGCCAGTCACGAGGACCGCGAGACCATGGTCCACGTGGTGGAAGAGGTGGCCGGGCAGGTGTTCATTCCGCTGACGGTCGGCGGCGGCATCCGCAAGGTGGCGGACATCCGCCGCATGCTCAACGCCGGGGCCGACAAGGTGGCCATCAACACCGCCGCCGTGCACAATCCCGAATTCGTGCGCGAGGCGGCCGAGCGCTTCGGCTCCCAGTGCATCGTGGTGGCCATCGACGCCAAGCAGGTGAGCGCGGATCCGGCGCGCTGGGAAATCTTTACCCACGGCGGCCGCAAGCCCACCGGTATCGACGCCATCGACTGGGCCCGGCGCATGGTGGACTACGGTGCCGGCGAGATCCTGCTCACCAGCATGGACCGCGACGGCACCAAGGCCGGCTTCGACCTGCCCCTGACCCGCGCCGTGGCCGACGCCGTGCCCGTCCCGGTAATCGCCTCCGGCGGCGTCGGCAACCTGGACCACCTGGTGGAAGGCATCCTCGAAGGCCACGCCGACGCGGTGCTGGCGGCCAGCATCTTCCACTTCGGCGAATACACCATCGAACAGGCCAAACGCCGCATGGCCGAAGCGGGCATCGAGGTGCGGCTGTGACGGCCATGATGAACTGTGCTGCAAGGAACACGGAGGGCACGGAGACGCGGAGAACACGGAGTGATTGTGTTTCGGATATGGCGGGAAACGGCAGTTC
>JALVBM010000003.1 GCA_027010665.1 Chromatiales bacterium | reverse complement strand
CTGTGTGGATTGCGAGCATGCGACGGCTGGATGCCGTCGGATCGTCGATGGCCCCTTTCACGAGGCTCTGCTTTCACTATAGTCCAGATCCGGGAAAATACCAGAGTATTTTGGTAAGACTTTTTTCGTAATGCTCCCCTGCACCTTTCTGCGGGTTATACTGAAAAACACCACGAAAACGTATGCGATATCGAATCGCCTCCGGCAGGCGCGGCACCACCCATGGCCCGAGCAGGAACGACTGACAATGCATGTCGGAATGCGGGCAACAGAACGAAGCTCGATGCCGGAGCCGAGGAACGCCTTGTTTCAAAGCCAACCAGCAATGTTTTTCCTCGCCACTCGTCCCTCTTCCCTCGGCCCTGTCTGACAACCCATGGCTGTTCGCGACTTCGAAGACCACACCCCCGACATCCATGCCGAGGCCTGGCTGGACGAGACCGCGCTCGTCATCGGTGACGTGCACATTGGGGCCGGAAGTTCCGTCTGGCCCTACACGGTCGTACGCGGCGACGTGAACCGGATCCGGATCGGCGCGCGCACCAACATCCAGGATCACTGCGTGCTGCACGTGAGCCACGACGGGCCGGTACATCCCGGCGGCGCCGATCTGATCATCGGCAACAGCGTCACCGTCGGCCACGGCGCCGTGCTGCACGGCTGCCACATCGGCAACCACTGCCTGATCGGCATGCGCGCCACGGTGCTCGACGGCGCCACCGTCGAACCCCTGAACATCCTTGGCGCCGGCGCGCTGGTGCCGCCCGGCAAGACCCTCGAGAGCGGCTACCTGTGGCTTGGCAGCCCCGCCCGGCGCGTGCGGGCGCTGACCCAGGAAGAGATCGACAACATCGAATACTCGGCGCAGCACTACGTGCGGCTGATGAATAGGCATCGAGCGGCAGGCGGTAACGGGTAGCGGGTAGCCGGTTAAAGCGAAGTCTGGATTTTCCTGCCACCCGCCGGTTAATGTCTCTATTTTTGTTGCGGCGAATACAATGTAGGAGCGGCGCCCTCGCCGCGATCCATGCAGGGACGAGTGACGAGGGCCGAGGGACGAGGAAAAACGGGTTGATTGGCTTCGACAACCTCGCCACTCGGCCCTCGGCTCTGGCATCCTGCTTCGCTCTACCTCCTGCATCCCTGCAGTCGTCGTCCCTCGGCACTGTTCATCGCGGCGAGGGCGCCGCTCCTACATCGACTACCGATCAAAGTGATTCTCGAATATTCCATCAGGGCCCGGTCCACGCTCCCAAAGCCGCCATGACCATTCTCGATGCCGCCTTCTTCGATCGCGACGCCTGTACCGTGGCGAAGAATCTGCTGGGCAAGGTGCTGCGCCGGCGCTGGCAGGATCGCTGGCTGGCCTGCCGGATCATCGAGACGGAAGCCTACTACCGGCGCGAGAAGGCCAGCCATTCCTCACTCGGCTATA
>JALVBM010000002.1 GCA_027010665.1 Chromatiales bacterium | reverse complement strand
TCCACTGTGTCCACTTGGTCCACTGTCGACCCGCACCGGTCCGGCTGGAAAGCCTGACCTGCGTTGAGCGAACGCGTTCCAGTAATTCCGTCAGGCTGGAAAGCCTGACCTAGTGCTCTGTTACAGCTTAATTTTAGGGTAGACAGACTTGAGTTTCGTGCGAGCGTCGTCGATCTTCATCTGCCATTCGACGCCGCGCTGAGTGGCGTTTACGTCTTCATGCCAAGCGGTGGCTTGCTCGCGAAGTTCGTCTTCACTGCCAATCCGACGGCCACTCACGCACTGACGCGTGAAACAACTTAACTCGTTTTCGGCAATGTTCAGCCAGCTGCCGTGTTTGGGTGTGTAGTGGAATTCAAGGCGCCGGACGATGGCGCGTGCACGCGATGGTTCGAAGACTTCGTAAAAGGCACCCATCGTGTGCGTATTGAGATTGTCGCAAACAACAATGACTTTCTCGCAGTCCGCGTAGCGCCCTTCCATCAGCCGGCCCATCTCCAGGGCCCAGTCGGCTTTTGTTTTCCGGGAACGAACCGCAACTTCACGCCACCCGGCCAGCGGTTCGGCGAACATGAAGACGTTCGCCACGCCGGCGCGTTTGTATTCGTAGTCCACGCGCTTGGGATGATTACGCGTGGCGGCGATGGGAACTTTGACTTCTTCAACCAGCTGAACCGGTTGTTCGTCCATGCAAAGCACGGGGATGTTCGGATCGTAGGGCCGCGTATATACGTCCAAGACGTCTTCCATGTGGGCCGCGAATTCCGCGTTCGCCTCTGGCGGGATCACCCAGTATTGGACGTGGCGATTGGTATGCATGTGGTTTTTTTTAGCGTTCGACGAATGGTCTGGTAGCTGACTGAATGCACGATCTCCAGTTCCACAACCTTACGAGCCAGCAAACGCAATGTCCATTTGCTGTGGCCTTGGGGAGGGTCTCCCAATCGCATGGCGATGATTTTCGCTTCCTGTTCGCCGTCCAGCAATTTCTCAACGGGTGGCGTGGCCCGCTTTTTACGCTCGAGCGTCGCTTCAAAGCCGCGCTCGACAAAACGCTTGCGAACATTCTCCACGGTCTTGGTTCGACAATCCAGTGCTTCGGCGATCTTTGCGTCAGTCCAACCGGCGTCGGCTTTCAGGAGAATATTCGCTCGTTTCACCTTCTGGCTCGTTCCCTTGAGTTTCCTCACGATCTCCTGGCAGATTTGCCGTTCCTCATCCGTCAATTCCACGATAAACTTTTTGACACTCATGGCGACCTCCTTGTCGGTATCGAAGTGGGAGTCAACAGCCAAGAGTATCTGCTGGAAGCGAAAACCACACAACCCTAATCTTTATCTGTAACAGAGCACTAGAGAGGCCCTCATGCCATTTCCTCAATAAGCACCGTACCCCATCGAGAAATCGTAAAAGTCCGTGTCACTTAACCCCGAACCTA
>JALVBM010000001.1 GCA_027010665.1 Chromatiales bacterium | reverse complement strand
TAATTGAGAGAGCAGGGCTGGGTCCTGGGCATAACGGTTCATCCAGTCCAGACGAGTTTCGGCAATGAACCATCCGGCCAGGATCGTGAGCGCCAATTGATGTTCCCAGGCACGATACTTGATGGCCTGGAACTCAGCCCAGCCGAATTCGCTTTTCGCATCCTGATTGCTTCGCTCCCCGAAATAGCGATGTGATTTACGCCAGGCCATGGTTTCCAAAGAGGTGTCTGGCGAAGCGTTACTCAAGATATACGTCACTCGTTTGGCATCTTTGCGGATGAGCAACCACTCTTCCTGTACCTGATGGTCAATCACCAGCCATACTCGACGACGGGCAAAGCGCGCTCGTAGGAGACCTCTTTCGTTAGGACGCAAGGTAATGGTATGCCATTGCAGATCAGGGCTGTGCAGCAATTCTCTCACTTCACAACGCTTGCCACCGACGATCTCGGGGTGTTTGGAGGGGTTTCCATGCTTCGTCAAAGGGTATCGAAGCTCTGGCGCCTCCAGGTACACCAAAGTGTTCGCCGGAATATCGCCATAGTATTCAATCCCGGCCCGGTTGAGATGCTGTCGTAGCACCGTATTGCGCCCATACAGGTCATCCATGACCACGGCTTCAAAGGAAATGCCTTGCTGCTGCACTCTTTGGATCATTTGCCATCCCAATTCGGGTTTGGTTTGAAAACCTCTCTCTGCGGGAATACCTGCTCGTTCGCGTTGTGAAGCATAGGCGTCTTCAAACCAGTGCGCCGGGATGAAGAGTTCTCCATCTACCCACGTGTTGACCCGTGGCGTTACCAGGGACAGAAACACCCCCACCTGGCTCATGTCTATCTTGCCCAGGCGTCCATTGTACTGACGCCCCGCCCCAGCACTGTGAGAACCGGCTTTTTCATCGGCGCTTTCATCCAAGACTAATATCGCACCGCTTTGAAACTCGGCATGCCCCTTGATTTCATCTTGGACACCTGCAATCAACCCTCGCCCTGACCAGGGTGAATTGCTCATAAAATGCTGCATATTCTGTCCTGGTACATGCGTCTTGCGTCCGATGTTGCTCATATTGCGTTTGCTTTCCATCCGTAGCAGCCCGCTGAGATACTTATACCCATACTCGCTTGTATCGCGTGTCCGAGTTCGCAGATGGCCACGGAACCGCTGGTAGAAATCTTCTAAACGGCTGCCAAGTTGGTCTATTTCTTCCAGCCGAAGCCCCCAGCGGGTTATATCATTGAGCGGTTTTGTCTGTTGTTCATACTGCCAACTTATGCCACATCTCGGCTTTTTTGAAAAGTGCTACAGAACAAATGTTTAATGTGACATTGTCAAAGTACTTACGCAGTTGAGTTGAGCAGTTGAGCAGATAGCACATTGACAAAAGAAAAAGGGACGTCTCAGGTTAGAATAAGGTTACCCAACCCAGCTAACCTGGAGGTG